>JBDHMR010000546.1:0-3232 GCA_039656035.1 Gemmatimonadota bacterium | reverse complement strand
GACAGAATGGTCTGGTCGGCCGAGGTGATCTGGCTGGCTTGGTCGGGCACGGTGAAGGACAGGACCGGCTCGCGATCGCTCATTCGCTCGATGCCGTTGGAGTCGACGCGGAGCCGGATGGGGTTGCCGGTTTCGGGGCACGCCGATTCGATCATGGCCGTCACGCCCAGCAGTTCGGGGATGAACATGGCGTCCCAGGCGCACCAGGTGTACAAACGCCGGTCTTCCACCACCAGGCTGTGGCGTGAGTGGCGTGTGGTCAGGCCGCCAAAACCGATCACGGTTTGGTCTGGGCCCCACTCGACCAGATTCCGCAGGTTACTACTAGTAAGGAAGTGGGCGCCGGTAACGCCGGTCCACTCCAACGCCTGGGTCAGCTCAGGAGGTGCAATGGAGTTGCCGCCGGCCAAGAGCCGGTACAACACTATACCGGCGCGCTGCTCCTGAGGGTCGAGCGTGGGAAACGCCTGAACCACCACCTCCGACATTTGGTCGAGAGAAACGCTTTTCTGCTGCCACGTGTGATCCATAACCTTGCTTGCGCCCTAGCCGCAGGAGCCGCCCTCGAGTTTGGGTGGACACTGCACATCGCCGTGTGAACAGAACACGCAACAGCTTCCCGGATTGGGGACCAGCCGGGTGCCGCAACCTTCACAATCATAGCCGATGACACATTCCTTTGTCGGCATAGTCTCGGTCTTCTTGTGTCCGCACTTGGGGCAAGTAATCGTGCTGCGATACTTGGTCGCTGAGCTGTCGGTCATTGCAATGCCTCCAGGATAGCACAATCCGAGGTTCTTTTCCCGTTGTCGCACGCCTCGGTCAAGCGGGCCAGCTGTTTCCGCATGCCGTCCAGCGACCGGATCTTCTGGTCGATCAGGGCGATCTTGCCCAGCGCGTAGGCCTTGACCGAGGCGCAGTTCTTCCCGGGATCGACCTTGAGTTCGAGCAGCCGACCAATCTCTGCCAAGGTGAACCCCAGGTCCTTGGCCCCCCTGATGAAGAGGATCCTGTTGACTGTCTCTTCAGGATATTCCCGAAACCCCTTTGCCGGGGTTGGCGGTTCTTCTATAAGTCCACGGCGCTGGTAGAATCTGACCGTCTCGACCCCGACGCCGGCCAGCTCGGCGAGTCTACGTGTACGGAGTCAAGGACTTGAAACTAACTGTGCTAGTGCTACGTTCTCTAGGCTAGCAGAGCTATCTAAGTGCTGGCAAGTGGGCCAGGGCACTGGACACGACCCACGACCCGCGACGACTAAGGGGTACATCCCATGAGCAGAGACAGTCTGGGCGAATTCGAGCATATGGTGCTGTTGGCCATCCTCAGAAACGGTGGTGAGGCATACAGTGTCCCCATCGTGGTGGAGCTGGAACAGCGGACCGGCCGATCCGTGGCCCCGGCCGCCGTGTACATCGCGCTCCGCCGATTGGAGAAACGTGGTCTGGTCAAGTCCCGGATGGTGGAGAACGATGCTGAGACTGGACGTCCGCGGCGCTACTTCGCCTTGGAAGAGGCGGCGCTGGAGAAGCTGCGCAAGGCACGCCAGGCGCTTGCCAGTTTGTGGGATGGCATGGACGCGGCGCTTGAAGGCGGTCCGGCGGCAAGGCGGTAAGGCGGTCAGATGACTCCCAATACCATGCCGCCGTCCTGGGCGAAACGACTCCTTAGGCTGGTGGCTCCACGAGCTGACCGTGCGGCTGTCGAGGCCGAGCTTGATGAACTCTACTCCATGCGAGTAGTGCAATCGGGCAGAAGACGTGCTCTCTGGTGGTACTTGCGGCAGGCGATCAGTTTCCCGATCCTCAGTCTCCGGGCGCGTGCCTCGGATGACGCGCTCGATGCCGTGACTTCGTCCCGGAAGACGGCACGCCATGCCTGGTCTACCGACATGCTACAGGACGTGCGCTACGCCATCCGCGGGTTCTTGAAAGCGCCCGGCTTTGCCGTCATTGCCATCAGTACCATCGCCATAGGCTTCGGGCTCAACAGCGCCGTGTTCAGTGTGGTCAACGGTGTCGTCCTCAGGCCGTTGCCCTACTTGGAATCCGATCGTCTGGTGCGCCTGTGGCCCGAATGGGCCATGACCAAGGAACAGTTCGACCTCGTGGCCCAGCGCACCGAATCCCTGGTAGAAATGAGCGCCTTCACCGCGGAGTGGTACACGGTGGCCGGTGGTGATGGCCCCGATCAGGGCAGCAGCGTGGCGACGGGACTTTCGGTGACGGCAAACATCTTCGAGTTCTTCGGAGTCAGCCCGATTCTCGGTAGAGGCATGGTGGATCGGGATACCGAATCGTCGGCCAGGAAGACCGTCTGGCTGGGGCACGCGCTGTGGCAATCGCAGTTTGGCGCCGACTCTTCCATCGTCGGCCGGACCATCGACCTGTCATTGTTTACCACTCTGCCGATGGCCCCGGGCGCTTTCGAGGCGGAGCGTCAGGTCGTCGCCGGGGTAATGCCGACTGGTTTCGAGCCGTTCGGTGAGCGAGTGGACCTGTGGTTTCCGCTCAACCGTGCCATCGGTTCGGAGAACTATGCCGACTTTGGTGACCTGGAGGTGCTGGGCCGGCTCCTCCCTGGAGTGACCATCGACGCGCTGGCGCCAACGCTTTCGGCGATCCTGGCGCAGGAATTTGACGGGGCTGAGGAAGCACACGCCTTCGAGGCCACACCGGTCATGAGCCTGCATCAGGCACTGGTCGGTGAGGTTCGACCCCTCATGCTCGCCACTCTGGTAGCGGTGGGATTGGTCCTCTTGGCGGCGTGCGTCAACGTGGCGACCCTCATGTTGGTGCGGGGCGCCGGGCGTGAACGCGAGCTGGCGGTCAAGGCCGCGTTGGGTGCCGACCGCCGACGCCTCCTCCGCCAATTGGTTACCGAAACTGCGGTCCTGGCGGGCACGGGAGTACTCGCCGGCTTGATGCTGGCGCAGGTGACGCTTCCTGCCATCGTGAGTGTCCTGCCGAGCGACCTCCCTCGCGTTTCTGGCATAGCGCTCGACGGAACGGTCTTGCTGCTGACCGGTTTGGCGCTGATTGCCGGCATGGGTGTGTTCGGGCTGATTCCGGCGCTCCGCAGCATTCCCACGGGATGGACCACCCATGGAGCCGGAGCTCTCGCGGGGGAGGGCTCTGGCAGACTCACAGCCTTCCGTACGCTGATTGCCGTTGAACTGTGCCTGGCCATGTTGCTGACCGCAGGAGCCGGCCTGCTCCTCAATAGCTTCTGG
>JBDHMR010000545.1:0-2105 GCA_039656035.1 Gemmatimonadota bacterium | reverse complement strand
CGTTCTTGCAGGATGCACTACCGTCGAGCAAGCACCATCCGCCGACGTCCAATCGGAAGAGATGAAGGCCCAACCGGATCCGGGGACCCTGAAGGCTGTCATGGCCGGCATTGCCGCCGACATGGACAGCGTCCACATGGGCATCTGGGCCGAAGACTTGGTCCAGGTCGAGCGGGCAGCAACATCCATTGCCGGTCACCCTCACGTCTCAGCCGCCGAGCGTAGCCGTATCCAGCAACTGCTCGGCGCGGACTTCGGGGATTTTGTGGCAGGAGACAAGCGAGTGCACAACGCCGCGGTTGACTTGGCTACCGCGGCGTCGGCCGATGACGTAGCCGAGGTGTTACCTGCGCTCGGAGAACTGGAGAGCGGCTGCGTGGCGTGTCACTCGACCTTCAGGGCCAGATTGAAGTCCGACCAGTAGGTTCTGCGGGGAAAGCTTCGCCGCGAAAACTTCCCCTAGGCGCCCGACGCGCTGGCCCCGCTCGACTCCGTGAGGTGAATTTCCCGTCTGGGGGCCGGTATCGCTATGCCCTCAGCCGCGAATCGATCGGTGATCAAGCGAGTGATCTCCCAGTACACCGCCCAGTAGTCCGGGGTGTCGACCCACGGGCGGACCAGGAACTCCACCGAAGCGTCATTCAGGTCGTTGACTCGTATTTCCGGCGGCGGATCGTCGAGCACCAGCGGGTGCTTGCTCATTACGTCCCTGAAGATCGCCTCCGCGCGGGCTACCTGATCCCGCTGTCCGACTTCGAAAGTCAGGTCCACCCGGCGGCGCGGCTCGGACGTCTTGTTTCGGATGACGCCGTTCCAGACTAACCGGTTGGGAATGACCAACCGCTCGCGGTCGAACGTGACAACGGTGGTAGATACCGGACTCATATGCCTGACCTGGCCATCTACGCCAGCCGCTTCTATGACATCGCCAACATCGAACGGCTGATACACCAGGATCATCATCCCTGCTGCAAAATTTGACAACGTGTCCTGCAAGGCGAAGCCCATGATGAACCCCGCCACGCCGAGGCCGGCCAGGACGGGGCCGACGTGGATGCCCAGTTGGGAGAGACCGATCAGAATCCCGAGCAGGAACACCAAGTTGGCCACGATGCGTACGCCCATTTCCTTCAGGATTTCGGGGACCTTGGTCTCGGTTTTCCGTATAGCCCGCGTTATGATCTGGGCGACGAGCTTGGACAGCATCCGGAACGAGAAGACGATGATCAGGAACATGAAGATGTTGAACAGCATCTGGGGCACGTGGTCGAACAGCCACGCCGTCCCTGAATTCCACGCCTGGCGGATCAGGCCCGTCGCCACGGCTACATCCAACACGTCGGTCGTGACCCTCCCCGTCGTGCGGATGAGAACTTGCTTGTATTCCGACGTTGCGATGCCACGCCGATCCAGGAGTTCCACGACCGTAGCGAGACCCGATGTGGCCGCGTGCAGCCTCTCCTGTGCCGCCGTCAACTCCATTTGAATGGACCGGGCCTCACTCTCATCCCCGGCACTCTCGAGCCTCTGCCTCAGACCCCGTACCGCGTCGAGCGCCACGCTCGCCTCACTGGTGAGCCGGTCGGCTCGTGAGGTGAGCAGAGGGTCCACGTACTCATAGTCAGCCGCTGTATCCAGGCCAAGCGATGCCTTGTAGGCGGCGATATTGACGAGGCCTCCTATGTGAATATCGAAATCGGTGCTCTGTTGCGTCAGTCGGCGTTCGTTTGCCACCCGTTCGTCGAGTGGAATGACGCTCCGCTCCGCCCGCAGCTCGAGCATCCGGTCTCCAATAGCCAGTAATTCCTCGCGCACCAATCGGCGGGCATTGTCCAGCATGTCCGCGGCGACCGTTCGGGGACCGGACGGGTCCAGCCCGGCGGAGTCCATTTCCAGAACTGCGGCAGTTAACTCGCCCAACAGCGGCCGGAGTATGGCAACACGGCGCTCGACCTGCCCGTCGAGCACCAGCCGTTCCTCACCCTGGGCCCGGGTGAACCTCTGGTACAGCGTGTCGATTTCTATCCACAGCACCGAGATCTCGGCCGCCAGTTCCTCAGCCCGTTGGGTCAGGGCGGCGGCAGCCACTACCGCCGGGTCTGGTA
>JBDHMR010000544.1:0-2107 GCA_039656035.1 Gemmatimonadota bacterium | reverse complement strand
CGTCAAACTGAACTGACAGGATTGAGTCACCGTTGCGAACACGAACGCTGATTAGCCCCGGCTCATCCGGCTCGAAGCGTTGCTCAGCGTGCTCAAAGCGTTGCTCAGCATGCTCAAAGCGTTGATGATCGGTGGTGCCCAAGTGGTCGAGCGATTCCGCAATCCAGGAGCCAGGTGAGGTCACCTCGATGTCGCCGTGGAGATGCCAGGGGATTTCCAGGAGATGGTCGTCTTCGGCGTCTGATTCGACGACATCGACCAGGTGGTCGTGCCCGGCGACCACCGTGCGCCGCAAACCCGCGAAGGATGCCCGGATCCAGCCGAAGGCGCCGTTGGTATCGAACGCCTGGCACTGTGCCGGGCCCGGCTGCTGGGACCGGCCGTCAACGAGCGGGGCGTTGTGCGCGATGGTGGACCGGTAGTAGTTCAGATCGGACGCGACGTATGATCCGGTGCCGGGATCGGGCAGCCAGTGCACATCGGCGGCGTGGAGCGTGAGGTTGAGCCGGTCGGGATGGCCGTGGCCGCCGCCGGTGGCACCGCACTCCATGCTCACGTAGCGTCCGTCCGACCGGAGTACCGCCAGTCCGTGTGATTCGAGAAACACGCTTTCCACGCCGAGTTCCGCGTCCTCTGGCGGCAACGACGGCAGCATCTCCAGGAGAGCGCGCCACGACAAATCCTTTCGGGATCGGTTTTCGGCGGTTTCGCCCTCGGCCCCGCCCAGCACCTCGTGCAGATAGCTGTCGAACAGTTCGGCTTTTGCGGCCGGGTGATGGTGAAGGGCCGTCAGCCACGAGGCGAGCCCCGGCGGCTCAGACGCCGCCGAGCGCGCGGCTCGAGCCAGACCGATTTCCCACGATTCGAGGTACATGGGTTGCGACAAGGCAACGCCGTAGCGGGCGTCCTTTCGTGCGGGGAAGGTCATGTCCGGCAGTGCCGTTTCCCGGCCGGCGAGGAGTACACGGTGGATTGGTTCGGCGAGGTCCGGCTCCATGAAGATGTCGACGCCGGCCAGTCGAGCCCACCCGGCGCCACGCAACAGTCCCTGGAGGGCAAAGAAATGGTAGTTCTCGCCTTCGTACCACAGACCGTCCGCGCCAAATCCATGTAACAGGTGTGCGATCAGTCCGGTGGTGCCTTCGATGCACCGGTGGGCCAGTTCTTCATCCTCGAACCACACCGCGATACTCAACAGTGCCGCGTTGTTCCAGGTTTGGCGGTTGGACAGCCGTTCGTCGTACTCGCCGATGATGGTCGCGGCCGGATCGGCGATGGTACTGATGGCATCATTGGCGGCTTGGTCGAGCTGGCCGGTCTCAGCCAGCAGAAAACCTGCGGCCATCAGATTCTCCAACCAGATCGACTCGAGGTAAGTCGAGAAGAATACCCGGGCTGGGCCGAGCACGTTGTCGACGTTGGGGAACTCGGCGTAGTGGTGACCGTACCAGCAGAGAATCTCGCTGGCCCGCGCCCGGGCTGCCTCGTGGTCGGTAAGGACGGCGAGCGTGGCCAGATCTCCCGCACGCTCGGCGAGCCACAGATGTTGCCACCGGGCCCAGGCGCGATGGTGCCGGTCGCCTGACCAGATTTGGTGGCAGGTCGGGCAGCGGTGATCTTCAGGACTCCACGGATCGAATGTCAGCGCGGTGGCGTCGTCGGGACAGACGCCACCGTCGACCGAGAGCATCGCCTTGGTTTCGGGAAATCGTGGCGGCTCCTCCAGCAGGCGTGCCAATCGACGCTCAATGGTAGCCACTCCCCCGGCCAGATCAGCGGCACTGGAAATATCGGACCGTCGCTGCGACAGCTCGTCCGCCGTCAGCACTGATGCACTCCGACCCACTCCAGATGTAGAGGAAGCACCGTGGCTCCGGCGTTGATCGCGGCGCGCTTGACCGCCTGCGGATCGCCGCCGGCCACGAAGACCATGCAACCACCGGCTCCGGCGCCAACGGCTTTCCCGCCGAGCGACCCGGCATCGCTGACGGCGGCCTCGACCTGACGCATGGCGTCGGTTTGCATGCCATCGTCCAGGGTCATTTGGCACTCCCAGTTGCGGGCCACCAAGTGGCCGATGTGCTCGAGGTCACCGTCGGGCAGAGCT
>JBDHMR010000543.1:0-2107 GCA_039656035.1 Gemmatimonadota bacterium | reverse complement strand
CGCCGAGGAACACGTCGCGGAACAGCGGCTCGAGTTGCACAACCATGCCGGCGTCCGCGGGGCGGCCCTGGGCTTCCAGGACCCCCGCTACGTAGGCGAGGAGGTCGTCCGGGTCGCGAATGTGACTGGTGCGCATGGCTGCCTTGCGGAGGTGCGGGCCGGTTCCGTTGGGGCCTACGAGGGACAATGTAGAGGAGATTCGTCCGCTCTGCCCCCTTCGACGGGCCAGTGTGACGAAACCCGGGCAGTAATGCTATCCTATTAGGCTCCAACCCTCGCCCAACGGTTCAAGGAGCACAACCTACATGGCATTGATCGACTGCCCCGAGTGCGGACGGGAGGTATCGGACGTCGCCGAGGTGTGCCCGGAGTGCGCCTACCCCGTTAGGACCGGTACCCCGTCGTTACCAGTCAGAGCCGTGAGTCAGTCCACCAAACGCTCATGGTGGCCTGCCGTCGACACCGTCGGGCGGCTGGCGGTCGGGGGATTCATCCTGTTTCTTACGGCGGTGGAGCAGGAGCTGGGCGCCGGCACTGGGCTGGTTGGACTGCTGGTTGCCGGATCGGCCGTCCCGACCTGGTTCCGCTATAAGATGGAAAGATTGAGGACCGGTCGGACCGATACGGCGCTGGTCGATGGTCTGGAAGATCGGATGGCTGAGTTGGAACATCGGCATGTGGAACAGGTTGCTGAGCTCGAGGAGCGACTCGAATTCACCGAGCGATTGCTCACCAAGCAGCGGGACCAGATCGGTGGCTCATGAGAGAAACCCCAAGGAGACTTGACCATAATGAAGAAAGTTGTTGAGTTCGCCGTTCTGGCGTTTATCGCCAGCGCGTGTACCGGCGAAAACAGACAGGCTGCCACTGGCGCTCTAGACCGTACCGTCCTGCCGATTGAGGCCCCCGAGTACCCGGCGATCACCGAGCTGGACGCACGCAACGCTGTGGCCCCTCCGCCATTTGCGATCGAGGCGCCGGAGGGGGCGCCCAACGTCGTCATCGTGTTGATCGACGACATCGGCTTTGGGGCCGCCGATGTTTTCGGAGGCGCCATCCATACCCCGACGCTAGACCGGCTGGCCCAAGAGGGTCTCCGCTACAATCAATTCCATACCACGGCCCTATGCTCACCCACTCGTATGGCGATTTTGACCGGCCGCAACCATCACTCGGCCAACGCGGGCTCCGTCATGGAAGTGGCGACCGCCTTCCCCGGCAACCAGGGACGGCGGCCGCAAAGCGTGGCGCCCGTCACCGAGATGCTGCGACTCAACGGCTACAGCACGGCGGCCTTCGGCAAATACCATGAGACGGCGCCGTGGGAGGTGAGCGTATCAGGCCCGTTCGACCGCTGGCCCACCCGGTCGGGCTTCGACAAGTTCTACGGTTTCGTGGGTGGCGAGACCAACCAGTGGGCGCCCCTCATCTACGACGGGACCAGCAAGATCGAGGCGCCCGACGACCCCGACTACCACTTCACCACGGACATGACCAACCAGGCGATCAACTGGGCGCAGTACCAGCAGGCGCTCACGCCGGACAAGCCGTTCTTCATCTACTTCGCCACCGGGGCCACCCACGCGCCGCATCACGTGCCCGCCGAATGGATCGCCAAGTACCACGGCATGTTTGACGGCGGCTGGGACGAGTACCGTGAGCAGACGCTGGCGCGGCAGATCGAGCTGGGCGTCGTGCCTCCCGGCACCCAGTTGGCCCCCAAGCCGGACGACATCCCTGATTGGGATACCCTGTCGGCAGACGAGCGACGGCTCTACACCCGCCAAATGGAGACCTTCGCGGCCTTTGCGGAGCACACCGACCACGAGGTTGGGCGCCTGGTCGACGCCATCGAAGCGATGGGTGAACTGGACAACACGCTGTTCATCTACGTCTTCGGCGACAACGGCTCCAGCGCCGAAGGCGGGCTGGCCGGCACGTTCAACGAGACGGTGGCCCTGAACGGCCTGCAGGAACCGGTTGAAGAGCAGTTGCGGCGTCTTGATGAGTGGGGTGGTCCTATGTCCTACCCCCACATGCACGCGGGCTGGGCCGTGGCCACCAACACGCCGTTCCAATGGACCAAGCAGGTCGCCTCGCACTACGG
>JBDHMR010000542.1:0-2113 GCA_039656035.1 Gemmatimonadota bacterium | reverse complement strand
GGAGAGGGAACAGAGGAAGAAAGAACGGGCAGAATCCGCCTGACAACCGATTAGCCCGCACTCATCAGAGTTCAGATGTCTCATTCATATTGACAGAATTTGTTCATTACCTAATATCTAAATATGGACATTCGGTTCCTGCCCCACAATTCGCACCGCGAGACGCCGCTACTCTTCCGCGAGCGGGATCCTCAGCTCCGGCATCTGCAAGGGCTTCCTTTGACCCACCGCACCACCCGGTGACCAGTATTCAGTTATCTGGAGGATCGACGGTCGATCGCGCCGTCAGTTCTACTCAGATTTCGGCTCCATTGCCTTCAACTGAAATTCGAAATCAGTGTCGAACTGCTGATTGAACTCTTCGAATACCTTGTCCATTGTCGGCATCGTCTCCCAGGCGAATCCCTGCAGAATCCACTCCGGCGTCTCGTACTTCTCGCCTCCCGGCGCAGCCTGTTGTCTGGCCGCGACCGACGGGGGTGGATAGGGCTGCGAGTTGAGCATGGCCACACGCGTCCGCACGCCGTCCTTGGTGATATTCCAGGTCATGCCGTCGACGGCGAAGTCCACCGGCCCGTCGTAGACCTGGCGAACCGCTGTGACGACCTCCGGCAGCGTTTCCGGGTCATTCTGGAAGTGGTAGGCCACCGCATGCTTCGGCTCGGTCATGGCCATGATCTTGCCGAAGACCGGCGCCGTCGTATGGACCATGGTGCTTACATATATCGCCTCGGCCGGCTGGAACTTGTACTTGGTGACGAAGTCCTCGTTGGGCAGGAAGCACTCGTGAATCGCGAGGTCGGCTCCCTTGGCGTGCTCGATCCACCAACTGTTGGCCAGGGTATCGCCAGAGAAGGCCAACTTCATCCCTTGCCACTCCAGAATGAAGCTCACCGAGCCCTCGAGGTGGATGGCCGGGATCGTGCGGATCACCACGCCGTCCTTTTCGTAGATCACGTTATTGACCTTCGACCAGTCGAACTCGTGGACGGTCATGGCCAGGGACCGGGTATCGAGACCGCCCTTGCTTGTCTCGAGCATCCAGTTGTAAAACTGCAGGATGCCGTCGGTAGCTGCTTTCGTGCCCCAGCTATCGGGCATTCCGCCGCCGCCGGGTCCCCAGATCTCAAGCGGCAGGGAGCGGCCGTTTTGCATACCGTAGATCCACAGGGTCGGCAGATCGCCCATGTGGTCGGCGTGCTGGTGGGTGAGGAAGATCTTGGTCATATAATCCAACGGCATACCGAGGGCGTATAGGGTGGTGAACGAGCCGGTTCCTAAGTCGAAGATGAACTTGTCACCGTTGCCGAGTTCGATCAGGAAGCAGGCGGCCGCCTGCTTGAGCCGTGGCATGGGCATGCCGGAGCCGCAGGCGATGACCCGCATCTCATCCGCGGCCAGCGCCTCCGTTCCCGGGAAGTACACTTCATGGGTGGGGTAGACCCCAGTAGGTGACCACGTGTTCGAACCAGCGGCTTCGGCTTCGTTTCCCGTCGCCAGATAATCCCCGGCGATGAAACCGACCCCGATCGCCACAAAGGTGACCGCCAGCAGCAGTGGGAGAGCTTTCCTTCTTGTTTCCATCGATTTTCCCTTTCCTTAAACTCTGTTCAATTACGAATGCCCAATAGAATCGCCAGTTAAACTGACAGCTTCACAGAAATAACAGCTTCACTGGAGAAGCTCTTCCCGCAACCGCTCGATCTCCTCGTCGGTGACGCCAAGTCCGTCCCGGATGTAGGCCTCCATCGAGCCGTAATCCACCACCGCCTGCTCGAGGGCGGCGTCGATGTAGGCGCCCTGCAAGATATAGAAAGCATCCATGTTGGTGGTGTCCACCTCTTCTGGAGCGATCCCGGTGTTCTCGGCGTGGAGGTCGCGAAGCTGGGCGAGCCGGTGTTCAATCTCCTCCTGCCGGTAGGTGTTCGAAAGCAGATAATCCTCACGGACCGTCTCCCACGGAACACCGACGGCGGAGAGCAGGATAGCGGTTGCAGTACCGGTTCGGTGGATCCCGTGCGAGCAGTGGAAGACCAGCGGCCGGTTGGCGGGATCGGCGATCTCGCGCAGCAGGGCCGCGTAGTACTCGCGCGCCTCGACCACGAGTCGACGA
>JBDHMR010000541.1:0-2113 GCA_039656035.1 Gemmatimonadota bacterium | reverse complement strand
CTGCTGGTCATTTCCGGGTTCGTGGCCATTGGTGTGGTCGTGGGCAGTCTCATCGGCACCTCCCTGGCGGGCTTCACACGGGCCATTCCGGCTTATGAAGCGCGCCTCAACGCCCAAGTGGTGACGGCTCTCTCCTGGCTGGGCGAACGCGGGATGGAGGTTCCCCAGGGCGGACTCAAAGATTTATTCGACGCCGGCGCCATGCTGACGGCAATCGGCCAGGTAATGGTCGGTCTCCGCGGCCTGGTGACCAACGGAGCCGTGGTCCTGCTCCTCGTCGTGTTCATGCTGTTGGAAGCATCCACTTTTCCCGACAAGTTGCGCGCTGCCTGGGGAGAAGATTCGGGAGCCCTGACCGGCTTTGATCGGTTCAGTGATTCCGTCAAACGCTATTTGATGATCAAGTCGATCATGAGCGCTGCCACCGGGATCAGCGTCATGCTGCTGTTGACGGCAACTGGGGTTGATTTCCCCGTTCTGTGGGGCTTCCTGGCCTTCTTTCTGAATTTCATTCCCAACATCGGCTCCGTCATTGCCGCTATCCCGCCTGTCTTTCTGGCACTGGTCCAGTTCGGCTTCGGCCGGGCGCTGGTGGTGGCCATCGGGTTCCTTGTCGTCAACGTTTCCTGGAGCAATCTGGTCGAGCCGCGGGTGATGGGCCGAGGTGTGGGGTTGTCGCCTCTGGTCATCTTTCTCTCGCTCATCTTCTGGGCTTGGGTGCTCGGACCGGTCGGCATGGTGCTGTCGGTGCCGCTGACGATGATTCTCAAGATCGCCTTCGAAAGCAGCCCCCACACTCGGCGCCTGGCCATCTTGTTGGGCCCGCGCGTTACCAACGACACGCCCCACCTCCCCGAGGTCGAACCGGCGTCGTCCTAGGGATCCCGGTCGTGTTGACCGTCTATGGCGATCCCGTCATATTGACCGCTCTCGTCGGCACGGGCCGACGATCCAGCCAAGGAGTCCAACGATGTCGTTCACGCTTCCCGATCTACCATACGCATACGACGCTCTCGAGCCGCACATCGACGAGCAGACCATGAAGATTCACCACGACAAGCATCACGCGGCTTACGTGGCCAAGCTCAACGCCGCGCTCGATGGCAACGCCGACCTCGAAGGCCGCAGCATCGAAGACTTGCTCGGCAACCTCGACCAGGTGCCCGAGGGCATTCGGACGGCGGTCCGCAACAACGGCGGGGGCCATTACAACCACACGTTGTTCTGGGAGATCATGGCCCCCGGCGGACCGCGCGGGACTTTCGAAGAGATCGGAGCTGCAGTCGACTCGCTGGTAGGTGGGTTCAAGGGGTTTGTGAAACTGGTGCAGACCTTTGGCAGCTTCGAGGCGTTCCAGGAACAGTTCAACGCTGCCGGCGCGGGCCGTTTCGGTAGTGGCTGGGCCTGGTTGACGGTCGACACCGCCGGGGCGTTGGCGGTCGAATCGACCCCCAATCAGGACACACCCATAATGGATGGCCGGACTCCGATCCTCGGTTGCGACGTGTGGGAACACGCCTACTATCTCAAGTATCAGAACCGGCGGCCGGATTATCTACAGGCCTGGTGGAACGTGGTCAACTGGCATGAGGTTGCCAAGCGCTATCAGGCGGCGACCTCGTAGCCCACTCGGCCGGCCAATTTACCCGAAGGAGTACTTCATGCGCGTCATCAGAGGCTCAGTGCTCATCGCTGCTCTTGCACTCACTGTCGGTGCGACAACTGGTGCGGCCCAGGAACGCGGCGGGTTCTTTTTCGGCATTGGGGCCGGCTATGGCTCCAACTGGATATCTTGCAGCGAGCCGGCGGCAACCTGCTCCTCGACCACCCAGGCCAACGGGTTCGCCGGTTTCTTCAAGATCGGCGCCCACCTCAATGAGACCTTCGGCGTGGCCTTCGAGACCAACGGCTGGTTTGGCTCGGTGGAAGCCAGCGACCTGTGGCAGAGCAACTGGTCCGGAGTCGTCTACTTCTATCCCGGCGGCGGTAATCTCATGCTGCGAGGGGGACTGGGACTCGCTACCGCGGAATTCAGCTTCCCAGTGGGAATAACCCGGGTCTTCTCCACCGAGACCGGCTTCGGGGCTACGGTTGGGGTCGGCTACGACTTCCC
>JBDHMR010000540.1:0-2114 GCA_039656035.1 Gemmatimonadota bacterium | reverse complement strand
TTCCTGGCCGCAGTCATCAGCCCGAGGTTGCCTTCGCCGATCAGATCGACCAACGGCACTCCCCGGTTCTGGAACTTCTTCGCTACTGAAACCACGAAGCGCACATTGTGACGAGCCAGACTCTCCTGGGCCACGACGTCGCCACCAAAGGCTTTCCGGGCAAGCGCCATTTCTTGCTCCCGCGTGAGGAGCGGCACCCGGCTGATTTCGTCGAGGTAGAGGTCCAGACTCTCACGGCCTTCGTCCACCGCTCGAGCTATTAGCGCAGGCCGTACGGCACGACGCTTCGGGCGAGGTTTCGTAATTGTCACCGTGTCAGTCTCCTTGCGCGCATTGAACGCGCCGATCTATAAGTAACCTTCCCGCCAAACGAGAAGGGCAAAGCCAATCAAGCAATATAACAGCTAACTCCCAAAGATTCAATAGTTTAGTAACCCCTTCAACCCCACCACTTGCCGCCATACCTGCCAAATGGGCACACCACACCCTCCTACTCTGTATGATGCCCGAAGAGGCGCAATGGTGGCATTCCCCAGTCGTTGCAGTGTGCAACCAACAGCCCGCTTGGCTTCACTGGGGAGATGTGCCAACCGCCGGGGCGTGCACACCACCCATGACTACCCGGGTGGTACACCACGGGTTGATGGGAACAACACCACCGACGGGAGCCCGTGAGGACCCCGCCGGTTACCTGTGGAACGCTGGAAAGGGAGTTTTGGTTCGCCGAAGTCCGCGGCTGGTCAGCCGCCGGGAATTTCCATCGGGGTCTCGGTGATCTGGGTGACGGCGTCGTCCCCCCGGTCGACCAGCTCGACGGCTTCGCCACCCGATCCGGTCCACTTGATCATCCCGAAGGGCAACCCCTCGACGATCCAGGCGTCACCGGGCTTCTGGCCGCTCGTAAGGCGAAAGTGCACGGCGTCGAAGGTTCCGGCCGGAACCGTGACCGACTCGACCCCGACGCGTTCGGCGTTCTCGCACCCCTTGCCGAACTCCGCCGCCGGATCCGATTTCATCTGGCTCTGCATGCGCTCTATCATCGCGCCGGAGAATTTCATGGCCGGCTGCCCAGCTGTCTTGACCACCATCTCCACGATCTTCTTTTCGGCCATGGCGTGATAGAACCCGCCCTCGCCCAGCATCTTCACGACGCCGCTCTGGCCCCCTGCTTCAAAGCTCATTTCGTACCACGTGAGCTCTTGGCCACCCCGGGTTTCGGTGCCGACCACGGCGATTCTCGAGCGCCCGGCCTGCCCCTGTCCCTGGAAATCATATTCGACCCAGGACCCTACGGCCGGGGCCTCGAGGAATGCCTCGCAAGCGTTCTGGGCCGCGACAGGCGTGGCCATGGCGGCAACTAGGGCCGAAATCACGAGAATCCGCATTTCCGTACTCCTCAACTAAAGCGACTTGATCTCGCCCACCAGGGCCGAGAGCGACGCCTTCGCGTCACCAAACAACATGGACGTCTTTTGATGATAGAACAACTCGTTCTGGATGCCGGCAAACCCCGGGTTCATGCTGCGCTTCATGACGATGGTGCTCTGGGCATTCTCGACGTCGAGAATCGGCATGCCGTAGATCGGGCTGGATGGATCGTTGTGAGCCGCCGGATTGACGACATCGTTGGCCCCGATCACCAACGCGACGTCGGCCCGAGGGAACTGCTCATTGATGTCGTCCATCTCCACCAGTTGGTCGTAGGGCACGTTGGCCTCGGCCAGCAGCACGTTCATGTGGCCGGGCATCCGGCCCGCCACCGGGTGGATGGCGTATTTGACCTCGCCGCCGTTCTTCTTGATGAGATCGGCCAACTCACGGACCACGTGCTGCGCCTGCGCCACCGCCAGCCCATAGCCCGGCACGACGATGACCAACCGCGCGTACGCCAGACGTAGCGCGGCATCTTCCACTGACACTTCGTTGACGGTCAGGCCCTCGGAACTCTTGCTGGATCCTCCAGCACTGTCCCCACCGAATGCGCCGAACAACACGTTGGCCAGTGAACGGTTCATCGCCTTGCACATGATGTTGCTCAGGATGAGGCCCGATGAACCAACCAACGCTCCGGCCACGATGAGCACCTGATTGTCGATCACGAAACCGGTCATCGC
>JBDHMR010000539.1:0-2114 GCA_039656035.1 Gemmatimonadota bacterium | reverse complement strand
ACTGCGGGGAGCAGATCAACCTGGAGCGGCTGGACGCGTTGCCGCACGCGCGGTTGTGCATCACCTGTAAGGAACAGGAAGAGGATGAGCAACGGCGCTGAACGCCGGTGGTACTGGGCGGCTGTATTCATTGTACTGATCAGCGACGTTGTCACCAAGCTGGCAGCCGAAGCCAATCTGCTGCGTAGTGCGGGTCTTCGTGTCGCCGGTGACTGGGTGCAGCTACGCCTGGTGTACAACCCCGGAGCGGCGTTCGGCTTGCACGTGGGCCCCTATTCGCGCTGGGTGTTTTTCGTCATCGCCGCCGTCGCCGTCGTCGTGCTGTTCCGCATGTCGCGCTCGGCTCCCGCGGGAGACTGGTTTCGCCAGTTGGCCCTGGGTCTGGTGACCGGTGGCGCCGCCGGCAATCTGATCGATCGGGTCCGGAGCCCGCAGGGCGTCGTGGACTTTCTAGACGTGGGCATAGGCACCATGCGTTGGCCCACGTTCAACGTCGCCGACATCGCGGTCAGTCTGGGTGCCATCGCTCTGGCCATATCACTCTGGCGCGAGGACGCCGAACACAGCCGGTCCGAATCGCCCTCCGTCACATAACCGACCCCGAGGGGCCGTGACCGAATCGGTGGTATTCACCGTCCTGGCGGGCACCGAACGGGTGGATCGTTTCCTGGCGGATCAACTGGGACTGTCTCGCACCGTGGCAGCCCGATTGGTTGCCGACAAGGCGGTCACTGTTGGTGGCAAGCCTGTAAGGGCGTCACGGACCTTGGAGCGTGGCGAAGTCGTCACCATCTGCTATCCGGCCGACGAACCGCCCCGGACCCTCACTCCCGCCGCCATCCCTCTGACCATCGTGTTCGAGGACGACCACCTCGCCATCATCGACAAGCCGGCCGGATTGGTTGTTCACCCGGCCCCGGGTCACTGGGACGACACGCTGGTGAATGCCCTGGTAGCCAGAGGCACGACACTTTCCGGCGGTGCCGAAGGTCGCCCGGGAATCGTGCACCGTCTGGACAAGGACACCTCTGGCCTCATGCTCGTCGCCAAGACGGACATCGCCCACCGGCGGCTGAGCAAGGCGCTCAGTGACCGGAGAATTCGCCGGACCTACGCCGCTCTCACATGGGGTCACTTGACCGAGGACCCGGCCGTGATCGACGCCCCCATAGCCCGGCACCAGCGCGACCGCAAACGCATGGTGGTGGCCGCGGCGGGACGGCCCTCGCGAACCCGGGTGCAGGTGGTGGCCCGTTTTCCGGTAACCGAACTGGTAAGGATCGAACTGGAGACCGGCCGTACCCATCAGATCAGGGTCCACATGAGTCATATCGGGCACCCCGTCGTCGGGGACCAGGTCTATGGGGCCGGTGGCAGCAAGCGCATTTCAGGATCCGGTCGTATCCGGGCAGGCGCCATTGATCGCGCGGTCCCGCGACAGGCTCTTCACGCTGCCCGGTTGGAGCTGGAACACCCGATTACCGCTGCTGCACTCGATTGCACTGCCGAATGGCCGATCGATTTGTGGTCAGCCCTCGACGCCTCCATCGGGCCTCCTGACCGAGTTGCCCCACAGCACCCCCTTCGGTATCTTCGTTTCTTTAATAGAGATGCCTAACATCGCGGTCGAACGGGTCCTGGTTTTCGAGGTCGGCGACCTGGTGTGCGCCGTTCCTGCAGGGGTGACCAGGGAGGTGCTGTCGCCGGTGGCCGCCACCCGGCTGCCGGGCGTTTCAGACGTGATCGACGGCCTGGTCAACATCCGGGGAACCCTCTTGACGGTTGTCGACGGTCACCAGCTCCTGGGCCGGTCGGTCGACCCCGATCACGAAGGTGCCATCGTGGTGCTCGAGGTGTTCGACAGGACTTGTGGCCTCCGGGTCGGGCGGCTGGTCGATTTGGTCGCCGTCCCTGCCGACGCGGTAGACGGTCGGGACACCATCCCCGGTGTCGATCCAGGTATCGTCAAGGCAGTGGGACGACACCAGGACGATCCGTTCGTTCTGCTCGACCTCGAGGAGTTGCTGCGACCGGTCATGGGCACCTGACAGCTGGGCTTTCGACCCCGCTTCGCCTGAACCATCTGGAGGACGTTCGTGAGTCATACCGTGCTC
>JBDHMR010000538.1:0-2481 GCA_039656035.1 Gemmatimonadota bacterium | reverse complement strand
GGCCCCAGGACCAAACCGGCAGAGGTCGCCGCTGACAGCCACCCCAACGCCCGAGCACGCTGGGCTGGTGGGATGGTGTCTGCCACATAGGCTTGGGCGACACCGGTAGTGCCACCTCCCAACCCCTGAATTATGCGCGACAGAAACAGCAGGAACACGGTATCGGCGAGCCCAAACACCAGAAATGCGCCAGCCGACGCGGTCAGACTGATGAGCAGAATTGGCCGTCGGCCGAACCGGTCCGACAGACGCCCCCAGATCGGAGCCGCGACCAACTGCGCGATGGCGTGTGAGGCGATTATCCACCCGATCACGATCGGTGTTGCCGCCATGTCGAGCGCATAGAAGGGCAACAGCGGTACCACGATCATGAAGCCGATCATGTCCACACAATTGGTAGCTATCAGCACCGAGAGACGTTTTAACTGGTCCTTCGAGTTGGGGGACTGCGTCACGCACCCGCTCCCTTAGTCCTGCCTTCGCTCCCCAACACGAAAACCCCAGCGCTCAACACCATGAGGAACACGCCGTATGCCGCGGCAACGCCGACGTCCGAATCACGTAGGCTCGCGAGGATCTCCAGAGATATCGGGCGCGTGTCGTAGGTGTACAGAATTATCGAAGTTACGAAATCACCCAGCGCGGTTACGAACGCCAACGTGGCGCCGGCGGCCAACGCGGGCCGCAGCAGCGGGAGCGTCACCCGTCGCAGTGTTCGCCAGCGCCCGGCGCCCAGCGTCGCCGCCGCGTCATCGAGTGTGGGGTCGAGTTGCCGGAACCCGGCGAGAATGGCCCTACCCGTTATTGGCAGATTGCGCACCAGGTAGGCGAGCGGGAGAATCCACAAGGTACCCACCAACAGGAATCGCCCCGTGGCCGGCGAAGAGACACTGAACGCCGTGGCAAGGGCGATGGCGAACACGGTACCGGGCACGGCCCACGGCAACGACAACAGGGCTTCGATCGCGGGTCCCAGACGTACCCTGCGCCGGACGGCCAACACGCCTGCCAGCACTGACAATCCTACAGCCGCTGCGGTGGCCATGGCGGCCATGGTCACACTGTTGACCAACGGACGCAGCCGTGTCGGCTCGGTGACCAACGCCACGTAATTCTGCATCGTGTACTCTGGTGGCACCGGCTGGGTGGTCCAGGTCCCTATCGGGACGAGCGAAACGAGGATCACCGTCAAGTGGGGCAACAACAACACGATTGCCGCCACCCAGGCCGCGGTACCCATGGCCACTCGAGCCCACCGTCGCTCGATGGGCCTGGGCTTGGGCGCCACACCTTTGACCTGCGACGCGTAGCCGGTACCCCGAACGTTACCGCGAAAAACCCACAACGCCACCAGAGCCACTACGGCGAGCGAAACGGTCTGTACCATGGCCAACCCGTCGTCGCCGTTCAATCGGGTCGACACGATTTGGGTAGTCATGACTCGGAAGCCGCCACCGAAAATGTACGGGGCGCTGAACGAAGCCAGTGACGTCATGAGAGTCAGCAAGGCGGCCCCGGTGAGGGCGGGGCGCACCATGGGGATCACTACCCTGAACATGGTCCGGGTACGCCCGGCCCCAAGGCTCGCTGCTGCCTCCAGCATCGATGCGTCGAGCCGAGCCAGGGCGGCGCGGGTGAACAAGTAGAAGTACACGTACATCGAGTAGGCGTGGACCAGGAGGATTGCTCCCGCACCCTCCAGCACCCAAGGCGCCCGGTCCAGCCGGAACACCGCGCGGACCAGATGGGCCACGAACCCGCTCTCCCCGTAGAGAAACATGAAGGCTATCACACCAACCAACGGCGGCAGTACGGCCGGTAGCGCCACCAGCCCCGACAGCACGCGTCGGCCCGGGAAGTCCACCCAGCTGAAGAGAAACGCCAGCGGTATACCCAACATTCCCGCCAGAAAGACCGTGTCCACTGATATCCACAGACTGCCCCATAGCGCTTCCCAAGTATTGCCCTGATCCAGGAATCGACGGAAATGGTCGAGGGTCCATCCCGATGGACCCTGCACGCTCTCCACCAGCACCAGCAGAATGGGGTACCGATGGACCCTGCACGCTCTCCACCAGCACCAGCAGAATGGGGTACACCACCAGCCAGGCCAGCACGATGGTGAGCAACCAACCGAACGCCTCGACCCGACGAGGCTTGCTCATGCGTCAACCGCCGGAAAGACGTGCACTCCGGTACCGGTGAACGCCAGGCCCACGCGATCCCCCGTACTGACCGCATTGGGATCTGCCACCACCTCCAGCACCGTACCGTGACCAGTCTCCACTTTGAACAATGCGGTTGCGCCCAGGAAGCGTCGGTCGCCGACCGTGGCGTCCGTAACTCCGCTGGACTGTTCGACCAGCCTGAGGGCTTCCGGCCGCACCATCATGATGGCCGGCCCAGTGAATCCGCCGGCACCACCCGGGAGGGGCCAGCGGACACCACCGGCAACCAGCACCGTCGGGTCTTCCGGGGCCA
>JBDHMR010000537.1:0-2119 GCA_039656035.1 Gemmatimonadota bacterium | reverse complement strand
GCGTGCAACTTCGGGACCGCCGGGGCCTGCTCCAAGGGAACCACAGCCCGCTACAGAATATACCTCCTGGTCCCCTGGCCTCCCGCCGGGTGAAGAGATCTTCACCCCGGTCGGAAGCCGCCTTCATTTGCACAATGCCAACTTCCACTGTGATGAGTACGCCCTCACCGGGGTACCACCCCGACAACGACGAGGCACCAATGATCAAACGAATTCTCCTCCCCCTCGACGGCTCCCGGTTTGCGGAAGCGGCTTTGCCGCTGGCTCAGAGCCTGGCGGCGGCGGCCAACGTAGAGCTGCACCTGGTCCTGGTGCACGAGGCCCTCCCATCGGTGGATGAAAAGACCTACGAGGAGCTGTTGGCTTGGGCCCGCAAGGGGGAGGATCAATACCTCTCCGATACCGCCGCCCGGATTGGCGCGGCGGACAACCCATGTCCCCACGCAATCCTCCAAGGTGTGCCGGCGGTGGCCCTCGCCCGGTACGCCCAAGAGCACGCTATCGATCTGCTGGTCATGAGCACGCACGGCTGGGGCGCAGTCAAGCGATTCTGGCTCGGCAGCGTGGCGGACCGGCTGATCCGGGAATGCCGGGCGCCGGTCCTGCTGGTCCGGCCGGCCGAAGACGGGACAGCCATCACTGGAATCCAGTCGATCCTGGTAGCACTGGACCATTCAGGTTTCGGCGAGGCCGTGCTGCCGATAGTTGTCGACCTGGCGCTGACCCTGGATGCCGAAATCAAGCTGCTGCAGGTGGTGCAGCCGCATCTCCAGTCCCAGAGCATCCCGGAGGGATATGTGACTCCCTGGGATCCCGCCATCATCGAGCAAATGTCGCAGGAGGCGACCGCCTATGTCGGAGCCGTCGCCTCGGGTCTCCGCGAGCGGGGCTGCCAGGTGATACCCCGCGTAGCCGTTGGCGGCGTGGTGGCCGACACCATCCTGGAGCAAGCCGAACAGGAGGCCGACATCGTGGCCCTGGCCACCCACGGGAAGGAAGGGGTTGCCAGGTTGCTCCTTGGGAGTGTAGCCGACAAGGTGATTCGTGGATCCCGCAGCGCCGTACTGGTGGCCCGACCCCGGTAACGGAGTGAAACCGATGCCGGTGCGCCCCGTAGTGCTAGATAATTAGCACTTGGCCGGTAAGGCCTGGTTCCATCCCCGTTGGCAGATGGCGGTCAGTTCACGGGTAGGAATCCGGTCTCCATTACTTTCCTCTGATCTCGCTCCCTAACCATGGGCAGGGGAAGATGGTTGGCGTCACGCCACCCAGGAGTCAGTGCCATTCCTAGGATTCACCTACGGGCTCTAGCGGTCTGCCACAGCCTGGTAGCGGTATGGGCTATCCTGGCTACCGCAAGCCCGGCTTGGGCCCAGACTGCCAATCCCGACGACCGGTCTTCCTCCCGGGCTCGGTGGGCCGATGCCACCCGGCTGATCGGTAGCACTGTGTCCATCGATGGGGTCCTGGACGAATCCGCCTGGGACGGCGCCGTATTCGTCACCGATTTCATCCAGAAGGACCCCGAGGAGGGACAGCCGTCGACACTGCGCACGGAAGTCGCCTTCCTCTATGACGGCGGAAGCCTGTATGTCGGGGCCCGCATGTACACCCCGAACCCCGCCGAGATTCGCGCCCAGGTGACCCGGCGCGACAACCCGGGGAATTCCGACCGGCTCCTGGTTTCGCTGGACAGCTACTACGACAAGCGCACGGCGTACACCTTTGGGGTAACGGCATCCGGCGTCCGTATCGACTATTTCCACGGCAGCGACAGCGAGCGCAGCCGCGACTACAGTTTCGACCCCGTGTGGGAGGCCCAGGCTCACATCGATTCGACGGGGTGGACAGCGGAGATGCGGATACCCTTCTCGCAACTCCGCTTCAATCCCGCCGACATACAGGTCTGGGGCTTGAACATGAACCGCTTCATCCCCGCTCGGAACGAGGACGCGTACTGGATCTACATTCCCAAGCAGGAGACCGGGTGGTCCTCCCGTATGGCCGACCTCAGGGGCATCAGCGGCATCACTCCCTCGCGCCGGGTCGAAGTCCTGCAGTACGCAACGTCCAACGCCACCGTTCTAGCCGATCGTGACCTGAACGACCCCTTTGATGA
>JBDHMR010000536.1:0-2133 GCA_039656035.1 Gemmatimonadota bacterium | reverse complement strand
TCATGACGCCGGCTGTCAGGGAGATGAGATTGTTGGCGGCCGGCAGAATGAACGCGTTCTGAACGGTATCCTCACGAGGCGGCAGGTAGGCGGCGTAGCACAGGACCAGTCCCCATCCCGCCCCGGTATCCCAGGCATTCTGGGTGAGGGCGGCGATCCACAACTCCGCGCGTCCCAGTTGGGACCAGTCGATGCCGAAGAGGTAGGCCAGCCCGTCGCCGGCTCCGGGAAGCGTAACGGCCCGGATCGTCAGCACGATGACCAGAAAAATGAGGGCTGGCATCAGAATCTTGGCGACGCGTTCGATGAAATTGACGCCGCGTGCTACCACGAAGACTGCCGAACCGATCGCCATGGCATGCGTCAGAGCCGGCCACAGAGACTGGCTGTACGTCGTCCAGAATTCCCCGGGGTTGCCGCTGGGAATTTCGCCGGTTATTGCCGCGGCCGTGAAGCGGAACGTCCAGCCGGCCACGACCGAGTAGTAGAACATGATGGCTGACGCCACGAAGACGACGAACGCGCCCATCCAGGCCCAGCGGGGTCCCATCATGCCCATGAACGCCTTGATCGGCCCCGACCGCATCTTGCGGCCCATGCCGAACTCCACCAGGATCAGCGGAATCGACCACAGGAACAGGAAGGCCACCCAGGCGATGAGGAACTCTCCTCCGCCGTTCTGGCCGGCGATGCGGGGAAAGCGCCAGATGTTGCCGGTGCCGACGGCCATGCCGAGCATGGCCAGCATCATGCCAGCGCGGGAACCGAAGTGGGGTTGTTGGGTCATGAAGTATCCGTAGACGGTGGACAGCTATCGGCTGTCAGCTATCAGCTGGCGGCGAGGGGTCAGTGATCAGGATCCAGTGGAGGACTCGAATTACTTAACGTCCCAAGGCGCGATTGTCGAGACGGTTGCTGAGGGGACGGTTCGGCGTAATTTTCGGTGACACCCCCAGCGCAAGAGCCAGAGGAGTCTAAAGATGCCCCGACTCATCGAGCAACCGACCATCGTCCCATGCGTCGGGACCAAACCCAAGAAGATCCAGGAATTTGTCGGGAGGGTGAATTCGGGACATGAGAACGTCAGCATTGCGTGGATGGTGTCGCCCGAGGGGTGGGTCGAGCCAGGCCAGAGGCCGGCCTTCGAGGAAATCACCGTGGTACTCGAGGGTACGCTCCAAGTAGACCACGAACACGGGACCCTGATGGTCCGGGGCGGGCAGGCCGTGGCGGCTGCACCGGGTGAGTGGGTGCGCTACAGTTCACCTGAGCCCGGAGGGGCGGAATACATCGCCGTGTGCCTCCCCGCCTTCTCTCCCGACACGGTCCACCGAGACGACAGCGAGAATGACTGAAGCCTCTATGCGTCAAGCCGCACATCCGGCTGCGCGACACGCGGTCATCTGGGATTTCGACGGCACCCTGGTCGACACGCGGGAGAGAAATCTCAGCGTCACCAGGGAGATCATCACCACCATAACCGCGCAGTCGGCCGACACCTTCGAGGCGCTTACGTCCGTGACGGCGTACAAGGCCGCCACCACGCGGTCGCGCAACTGGCGCGATTTGTACGCCACCGAGTTCGGTTTCCCCGAACAGCACATCGATCGGGCCGGAGCCCTGTGGGCCCAGTTCCAACACCGGGACACGACGGCAACCCCGCTCATCGATGGTGTGTACGACACCCTGCAGGCCCTCGACCACCTGCCGCATGGCATCGTCTCCCAAAACGCCAGGGCCGTCATCACAGCCATCCTCGACGACAGCGATCTGGCGGATCATTTCCAGGCCGTCATCGGCTACGAAGAAGTCGCGATGAGCGCACAGAAGCCGGCTCCGGATGGTCTCCTGCACTGCATCGAACAATTGACCCTGTTCAGGTTTGGCTACGTCTTCTACATCGGAGACCACGAGGGCGACACCCTCTGTGCCGCTCACGCCAAGGAAGAACTTGCGGCACGGAAGCTCCCGGTCGAGGTCGTGGGCATCGCCGCCCTGTTCGAAAACGAAACGACAGAGGGGTGGTCCGTGTCGCCCGACCACGTGGCGCGGCGCCCTGAGGATGTCCTCAGTTTTGTCGGGCAATACCTGGCAGGGACCTAGGACATGCAATCACCGGAAGCCGGCATCCAG
>JBDHMR010000535.1:0-2146 GCA_039656035.1 Gemmatimonadota bacterium | reverse complement strand
CCTGGAGGCCGGGGGGTTCGAAATCGGGCGGGTGGATTCGATAGCGGCACTGTCGGATTTGGGCACCATCGTCGTTACCAGGCCCGCTGCCGGAGTGGCGCGGGCCCCGGGGTCAGGCGTGCAACTGGTGGTGAGTCAGGGGCCGGCCGTCATCCCGGTACCGAACGTGGTCGGGCTGACACACCGGGAGGCGTGGGAGCGCCTCGATGAAGCGGGACTTCATGTGGGCCGCGTCATGGCCCGCCCGACAGACGCCGTGGAACCCGGTCACGTGGTGGAGCAACGACCTGCTCCCGGCACCCGCGCGCCTATGGAAGGCCGCATCGATCTCATTTTTTCGCGGAAACGAAACCCATGAACCCGTGCATTGCGCCGAGCGTACTCAGTGCCGACCTGGGCAAACTGCGGGAACAAGTGGAAGCCGCCGTGCGCGGAGGGGCCGAATGGATTCACGTGGACGTGATGGATGGCCAGTTCGTTCCCGGAATCACCTTTGGTGCACCGATCATCTCGGCTCTCCGAGCCATCACCGATGTGCCGATCGACGTTCATCTAATGGTCGACCGGCCTGAGCGCTATGTTGCGGACTACGCTGCCGCCGGGGCCAACGTCTTCACCATCCACCCCGAGGCCACCATCCACGTTCAGCGGCACCTGGCCGCCATCCGCGAAGCCGGCATGCGAGCCGGCCTGGCGCTCAACCCGGGGACACCCCTCTCGTTCCTCGAGGAAGTGGTGGACGACGTAGACCTGGTGCTGATAATGTCGGTGAACCCTGGCTACGGCGGCCAGACGTATCTGCCGGCATCATCGGCCAAGATTGCCCGCGTCCGGGAACTCCTCACGCGCCGGAGGTGTTCGGCCAAGTTGGAAGTAGACGGTGGAATAACGATCGACACTATCCGCTCCGCCTTCGAGGCAGGAGCTGATACCTTCGTCGCCGGTACGGCGGTTTTTGGAACTGATGATCCCGAAGCGGCGGTCCAGGCACTCCGTAGCGCCTGCGCCGTCCGAGTTTGAGAGAACTGTAATGTCGAAACAATGGTTTGCGGTGGGACTGGTAGTACTGGTCATGGGAACACTCACGGCCATGATGATTCGCTTCTCTCCGGACGCCGCAGTGGCGGTCGGTAGCAAAGCGCCAGATTTTCAGTTGGTCGATATCGCCACAGGGGATTCCATTTCTCTGCGCGAGGAATACGTCGGCTCGGTTACGCTGGTCAACATTTGGGCCACTTGGTGCGCGCCATGCCGGCTGGAAATGCCGTCCATGCAGACTGCCTTCGAGGCACTCAGCGAGCGCGGGTTTCGTATCGCCGCGATCAGTATCGACGATGGTGATTCCGACAAGGTCGTGGCCTTCGGTGAGGAACTTGGACTCACTTTCGACCTGCTGCACGACCAGAGCATGCGGATTCAGCTGACCTACCAAACAACGGGCGTGCCGGAGAGCTTTCTGCTCGACAAGAACGGCATCGTGGTCAAACGTGTCATCGGGTGGCACGACTGGAGCGCGCCGGCCAACAGGGGCTTGATCGAGCGGCTCCTGGACCAACCGGGCTCCTGACCTCCGAGGCTGCGACCGGGGGTCACGGCCACTATCCACAATGACCTGCATCCTCGGCATCGAAACCAGCTGCGACGAAACCTCCGCCGCGGTGCTGCGACCGGGCACACCCGACCCACTCGCGAGCCTGGTGATTCTCTCTCAAGACGTACATCGGATTTTCGGCGGAGTGGTGCCCGAATTGGCGAGCAGAGAACACCTGAAGTCCATTACCGCTGTCGTGGACCAGGCGGTGGCCGACGCCGGCATCTCTTCCGATAGCCTGACAGGCGTAACAGTCACGGCCGGCCCCGGACTGGTCGGCGCCCTGCTGGTCGGCGTCATGTATGGCAAGACCATGGCGTACGCGTTGGACATCCCGGTACTCGGGGTCAACCATCTCGAAGGCCACCTGTTCGCCCCGACGCTCGAATTTCCCGACCTGAAACCACCTTTCGTAAGCCTCTTGGTGAGCGGCGGACACACCATGCTGCTGGACGTTCGCGACTGGGGCGATTACCGATTGCTCGGTCAGACCCTGGACGACGCCGCCGGCGAGGCGTTCGACAAGGTTGCCAAGATGCTCGGCCTGGGGTATCC
>JBDHMR010000534.1:0-2148 GCA_039656035.1 Gemmatimonadota bacterium | reverse complement strand
GCTATGAGTGTGGTTGGGCTCGCCGGCAGGACTCGGAGGTGCACTCCGTGGTCTAGAAGTTCCGGATCGTGCTGGAGGGCCTGGGCAAAAATCGATTCGCCCGGGAGAAACATGACCACGAATTCCGGTGTCGGGCGGAACTGCTCCCAGTAGCGCTTGGTGCCCAACCGTTTCATGTGATCACGCACCTGACGGGCATGCGCCGACAACTCGCCCTGGGGGGAATCTCCGTCAGGAGTCAGCGGCGCCTTGGCGTCGACCACGATGCGCCGGCCACCGGGGAGGTGGACCACCAAGTCGGGCCGGAGCCAGCCGTCTTCTGTATCGGCAGTCACCTGTTCCTGGAAATCACAACGTTCCACCATGCCGGCTAGCTCCACCACGCGGCGCAGCTGCATTTCACCCCACCGGCCCCTTACCGTGGGGGCGTTGAGGGCCTTAGCGAGATTGCCGGTCTCCGCCTGAAGCCGGTGGTGCGCCTCGGTCATGGATTCGAGTTGCTGGGTCAGAGAGGCATAGGATCCCACACGATCCCGCTCCACCGCCTGGATCGTCAGGTCCATGCGCTGCATGGCCTCCCGCAACGGGGACACCAACTCATCGATGGCCGCCTTCTTCGAATCGAGGTCTCCCTCCGCCGCACGGTGGAATTCGCTGAACGTGGCCCGGGCCAACTCCACGAACGTGCGGCTGTTCCGTTCCAGTGCCTCGCTGGTGGCAGACTCGGCCGCGGCCCTGAGGGCCGCCTCCCCTTCTTTCATCAGTGACTGCCGCTCGCCTGCCCCACGACGCTCGGCGTCCAGCTCAGCCCTGAGGCCGGCCCTGGCAGCCACCAATTCGGGGATCTGCTCGACTTCCGCTTCGAGATCGGTGAGCCGCCGGGTGCGCTCTTCCAGCCGCGCCTCCAGCCGAGCCGCTTCCTGGGTCAACTCCGCCGTCCGGGCCGACTGGTGGGCACTCTGCCACAGCCACGTCCCGAGGGCGCCCAGGCCGGCGCCACCAAGCCCTGCCACAGGTATCAGCCAATTCATGAGGTGCCTTTGGGGGAGAAGGAACACCGAAAGGTAGCAGCCCCCTACGACCGGCCGCTAGCGGAGTGACCAAAATCACGGCCCTGAACCGAGTTTTTCGCCTAATTGTTGGATCTTCGAGAGACCCTCCAGCGAGGCAAACAATGTCCCGACTAGCAACAAGAACATGGCGAGTGACCGGCTTGGCCATCCTGGTTTCCTGCGGCGGAGAATCAGCCCCTTCAGGGCCTGGTGGGGGTAACCCTCCTCCCCCGCCACCGGCCAACACGGTCGAAGTGCTGAACAACTATTTCAACCCGGTATCGCTCACGGTGCCGGTGGGCACCACGGTCACCTGGGATTGGCCTACTTTCAGCCGGCGGCACAACGTTCTGCCTGAAGGCAACGGCACGGTCCCCAACAGCCCTGCTATCGTCGACGGCCCCTTCGTCTATACCCATACCTTCGACCAGGCGGGGACGTTCGACTACTATTGCCTGGAACATGGCGGCATGCGCGGCACCATCGTCGTCCAGTAGTCGCGCAACCTGGGGCCGCCAGTGGCGGTGGCCTCTAAACTCAATAGATTGATGGATATGCCTATTCAAGGAGATGGTCCGATGCGCCATGGAAGACGTCTGGCGTCGGTATCGGCCGTTGCGCTCGCAGTGCTGGTGGCGGCTTGCGGTGGAGACCCCAAGGGTCCTCCACCACCACCTCCGGGCGGCTTGTCCGCGTCACCGGCGGCTCCCTCGGGTGACGGTCAGATCGGCCCGGTACAGGCTCCACTGGCCAGCCCGCTGCGGATCGTAGTGCTCAACGACGGCGATCCCGAAGCCGGAGTCAGCGTCAATTGGAGTGGCTTGGGGACAGCAGCTACTTTCAACCCGCCTGCGGGCACCACCGACGCCAACGGCATTGCCAGCTCAACGTGGACCCTGCCCCAGGAAGCGGGCACGGCAACCGCACAAGCCGACGTGTCCGGAGTGTCAACGCCCGTGATGTTCACGGCCACGGGACGGCCGGGCGCAGCCACCGGCATTGCACTGGTGAGCGGAACTGCCCAGGCAGGTGGTCTCGGGCTTCCGGCGGACGACCTGCTCACGGTTCTGATCACGGACCAGTACGGCAACGGCGT
>JBDHMR010000533.1:0-2152 GCA_039656035.1 Gemmatimonadota bacterium | reverse complement strand
TAGTCATGGCCAGGCTACAGTAACTCCTGGTCGGGCATCCGTGAAGGGCCGTCGGTCAACTCCAGGACCATCCTATGGTGAAATTCACACTGTAGTCAGCCTTCACCGCATCCTCGGTCGGAGGACGGCTGTCGTACGTAAGAAACCCCTTGAGCCCCAAATAGAAATCGGAAAAAAGTTCGTAGCTGGCTCGAAAATCCCATTGCGTACGGACACGGCCCAGGTCCGAGATACTGGGCGTCACCGTCAGGCGGCTCGTGAAATCCAGCTTGGGTGAATCGAACCGGAACGCCTCGAAGTCGGCCCCGAAGAGGATTTCCAGGCTGGTGGTACCATCAGTGGATGTGCTGTACTTCTCGTTGGTGGCCAACAACGAACTATTCAATAACAGGGCGTGGTCGTTGGTACGGGTCAGGGCATAGCCGACTCCCAAGCCTGTGATCTGCCGCAGATCGAGGTTCAGCTCCTCGTTCTGCTCCACCGACAGCGATATGCCGGTGGACCATTTGTTCTTGAACAGCCGGTCAGCCCGACCAATCAGATTGTTGCGGCTGGTATTGCTCGCGGTGTCTTCCTGGAAACGGAAGTAGGAGTTCCCCGTCAGGGACCCCGCCCACTTCTGCGCGCGATAGCGAGCTTGAGCGCCGAGCGTCCATTCGGTCTGGAGGTTGGCTCGCATGATGCTGAAGCCCAGATCTACGTAGCCGCTGGTGCGTTGGAAGAATCCTGCCCTGATTCGGCTGATCGACACGACATCATGCATGTCAAGCGTGTCGGCCGATGTCAGGGCCACGACGATCCGATAATCCTCGGCCGGCCACGCCAGGGAACCAAAATATTTCCAGCCAGACTCTACTTCGATCTCGTAGTAATGGTTGGTCTTCAGGCGTTTCACCTTGTCCCACTTGATGGACAGGGTCCCCATGTCGTCGGTCTTGTAGGACAGCTTGCCGCGCGTGAGTTCCTTGATTTCCCCGGTGATGATGTCGTCGTTGATCATCACCAGTGAATCGACCTTCTGGGCCGCCAAAGAGGCAGGCACGAAGAGACCAGCGACGACCAGCGCTCGGGTGAGGCGCCGGAGGGCGAACGGGAGGTAGCAACAGCGGCGAGACGACGTGCGCATAGGGTTGGGTTGAAGTTCCGGCATTATCGCCGGGTCGGGGAGCCCGGGCAAGGCCGCACTTGTGTTCTCCGCCCCGTAGCGGCATCCTACGAGGTCTTTTCCCCGGAGCGAACATGGAAGGTCTCGAACATCTCGTAACCCTGATCAAGAACGCCATCGACAATTTCGGCATTCCTGTCGCGGGTGAAGTCATACCCCTGAAGGTCATCGCCTTGCTGGGGACCGGGGTGTTTCTGACTGTGCGGCTCGGGTTTGTCCAGTTTCGTCGCATCGGACACGGCTTCATGGTCACCACGGGACGCTACGACGACCCCAACGAGCCGGGCGACGTATCCCACTTCCAGGCGCTCACCACCGCACTGTCGGCCACGGTCGGGATCGGCAACATCGCCGGCGCGGCTTGGGCCATCCATTTCGGCGGGCCGGGAGCGCTGTTCTGGATGTGGATGACGGCGCTGTTGGGCATGGCCACCAAGTTTTCCGAGGTGACCCTGGCCCAGCGATTCCGGGAAGTGCGCCAGGACAAGGACGGCCACAAATGGGAAGGAACCGTCTCCGGCGGCCCCATGTACTACATCGAACAGGGCATGGGCCAGAAGTGGAAATGGATGGCAGTGTTCTTCGCCATCATGCTGGGCACTACCGCCTTCCTGACAGGGAACGCCGTACAAGCAAACACGGTCGCCGACACGGTCGGCTCTTTCTGGGGTATCCCCAACTGGATTACCGGGCTCGTTTCGGCGGTGGTGATTGGTACCGTCATCATCGGCGGCATCAGCCGGATCGGCAAGGTTACCAGCATCCTGGCGCCGGTCATGGCGGCACTCTATGTGACCGCAGCGCTGATAGTGTTGTTCCTCAATTGGGACCAGATATTCCCCGCCTTCGGGCTCATCTTCCGGGAAGCGTTCAACCCCACGGCCGGTGTGGCCGGTACCGGGATCGGCGCCATTCTGGTCACCATGAACTGGGGCGTGAACCGGGGCCTGTTCTCCAACGAGGCAGGACAGGGCTCGGCTCCAATCG
>JBDHMR010000532.1:0-2154 GCA_039656035.1 Gemmatimonadota bacterium | reverse complement strand
TTCCCAAGCCTTTTTGTGTGCTCCTCGACTGAAGCAGGCCCGCAGGGATTTCCATTGTGGTCCTAGCAATACGCGTCCTCGTCTGTTGCGCAGGTGACTGTGGCGGCGATCCCAACCAGGAGCACATGCGGTAAATGGGTCAGGTCCGCGCTCGATGGGTTCGGGGTCAGGTAGCGTCGTAGCTACTCTGGTCTAGTGGCCAACCAGCTCCCCGACCAGTTCTCCAAGGCTCACGCTCTTCTACAGAAACACTTCGGGTTCCCGGGGTTCAGGCCTGCCCAGCGGCGGGTGCTCCGGTCGGTCCTGCTGGGCCGGGACACGCTGGCCGTCCTTCCCACGGGCGGCGGCAAGTCGCTGTGCTTCCAGATCCCCGCGTTGATGCTCCGCGGGCTCACCATCGTGGTGTCCCCCCTCATTGCTCTGATGCAGGACCAGGTGGCTGCAGGGCGGGCCAAGGGCCTTCCGGCTGCGGCGCTCAACAGCACCATGTCCCGGACGGATCAACGGACCGTCATGGAACAAGTGATAGGGGGACAGGTCCGCCTGTTGTACCTGGCGCCGGAACGTCTTCCACGCGTGGTGGAGGAGTTGCGCCAACACGCCGTGTGCTGTGACTTGCTGGCGGTGGACGAGGCCCACTGCATTTCCGAATGGGGTCACGACTTTCGTCCCGCGTACCGCCGTCTCAGACAGTGGCGCGCCCGGCTGGGCCTTCCTCAGGTCTTGGCGCTCACCGGCAGCGCCACACCCGCCGTCCGCCAGGACATCCTCGACTCGCTCGGCGTGAATGATGCCGTGGTGCACGTGGCGTCGTTCGACCGGCCCAACATATGGTTCGGTGTTTCCAGGATCAAGTCCGAGGCACACCGCCTGAAGATCCTCAAGCAGGCGCTCCGGGCGGAGACCAGCATGACGCTGGTGTACGCCCCGACACGATCGCTGTGCGAGGCGCTCTCGAAGGAAATCAACAGGGCGGGGATCCTGGCCCGGCCGTTTCACGCCGGGATGTCGGTCGAGGAGCGGAAGGAGGTACTGGACCGGTTCCTGACCGACCGGGTGTCGACCGTGGTGGCCACCTCGGCGCTCGGCATGGGCATCGATAAGCCTGACGTCCGCTTGGTGGTGCACTGGTCCATGCCGCCGACGCCGGAGGCGTACTATCAGGAAGCGGGGCGTGCAGGTCGGGACGGCGAACCAGCAAGAGCGGTGATGTTGTACCGCCGGGGAGACGCCGAGTTCCATCGGCTTCAGTTGGGCGTCACGTTTCCAGCGCGTCGGGTGCTCGAGGCCATCTGGAGTGGTCGGACCACCGGCATACCGCACAATGTCGTCGAATCGGCAGAACGACTGGCGCGGGAACTCAGACCCAAAGAAGGGCCGGTCGATTGGGTGCCGGTCAGGCGGCGGCACCGGGTGGCTCGCAGCCGACTGGCCACGATGGAGCGGTACGCCTCGGCCAAACGCTGCCGGCGAAGGACGCTGGTGGGGTATTTTGGTGAAGTACTGGATCGTTGTTCGGGGTGCGATCGGTGCGCCTCCTGATGGTCTGCCATTCGGGCCACCATGTTGTGGGCGCGGGGGTCTCCCGTTAGCGGCATTCCTAAGGGACAATGCTGGTAGGAATTATGATTCAGCGACTGCCTGATACCTAAAGATTCTTTCGCACAATCCTCACGGTCTTCTTAGGGATGATGTGGTACTAAAGGCCCAACTCCCCGACGACAGAGTGGGGTAGGGAATCGAGTGTGTCAATTTGTGTGTCAACTTGGGGTGCGCAACCTGCGCATTCCCGTAGCTTTCCCGAAGCAACCTGCGCACAAATCCCCCCATTTCATGCGCATTTGATCAATAACCCCCCTTCGTTCGGCTTCGGCATCGACAAGCCGGACGTGCGTTTGGTGGTGCATTGGTCCATGCCGCCGACGCCGGAGTCGTACTACCAGGAAGCCGGGCGTGCGGGTCGTGACGGCGAACCGGCCCGGGCGGTGATGTTGTACCGGCGGGGTGACGCTGATTTCCACCGGCTGCAGTTGGGCGTCACCTTTCCGCCGCGGTGTGTGCTCGAGGCTATCTGGAGTGGCCGGACCACCGGGATACCGGACAATGTCGTTGAGTCCGCCCGCCGGCTGGAACGGGAGCTTCGTCCCGAGCATG
>JBDHMR010000531.1:0-3583 GCA_039656035.1 Gemmatimonadota bacterium | reverse complement strand
GTGCGATCGCACGCGGCCCGAATTCCGGGATCCAGGTCGGCGGGGAAACATTCCTTCGGCAGCCCGATGGTGATCCCTGACAAGTCCTGGCGCTGTGCCGGTGCCGCCACCGGAGGGGCGGACACAGTAGTGGCATCGTGAGGGGCCGGGCCACTGATTACCGGAAGCACACTGGCCGCGTCGGCCACCGTCCGCCCAAACACGGAGATGCAGTCGAGAGACGAGCCGAACGCCACCAAGCCGAACCGGCTGACCCTGCCGTACCCCGGCTTGACGCCGACGATGCCGCAGAAGCTGGCCGGTTGACGCACCGAGCCGCCGGTCTCCGAGCCGAGCGCCGCCGGCACCACCCCGGCCGCCACCAGTGCGGCAGACCCGCCCGACGACCCACCCGGCACCCGTTCATGATCGAGCGGGTTCAAGACCCGGCCAAAAGCGGAGTGCTCGGTGGAGGAGCCCATGGCGAACTCATCGAGGTTCGTCTTGATACCGACCAGGGCTCCGGCGGCCCGCAACCGGTTGACGACGGTAGCGTCGTAGGGCGACCGGTATCCCTGGAGAATTCGAGAGGCACAAGTGGTCGGTTGCTCGACGGTGACGATGTTGTCCTTGATGGCAACAGGCACACCGGCGAGCGGGCCAGATGTCTCCGCGGCATCGGCCCGGGCCGCGTCCTCATCCAGGACTTCTTGCGACCAATCGAGTACCGCGTTCAGCTGTTGCACCTCGGGAGCGGCCAGTCGACCGCCAACGCCTCCGGCCACAGCCGAGGCACTGGTACGACCTTCCTTGACCCCGTCAACGATCTCCGCGACGCTATTCATTCACTCCCCCATCGCTTCAAGACGGGGGACGACGAAGAATCCGTCGATGAACTCCGGAGCCATTTCCGCCGGCGATCGTGCCAGAGGAATCGGTGCCACGACATCGTCGCGCAACTCGACCTGGGCCGGTCCCGGGAGGAACGGCGGCCCCTCGTCGCCCGCCGGAAGTTCGGCCAGTTGCGACACGTAGTCGACGATGTTGCCGATGTCCTGCACCAGCCGCTCGACTTCTTCGTCCGAAACTCCCAACTCCACCAGGTTGGCCACCCGGAGTACCTCGTTGCGATCGATGCTCATGCGCTCTCCCAATCTCGCTCCAGTCCGGCGTAGCTGACGAGCAGCTGCTTGACCCCGACCTCGTCGTCGTCGAAGGCCACGGAAACCTTGAGTGCCTTTCCCTGGCCACTCAATCCCCGAATGGTACCACCACCAAACCTGCGATGACGCACACGTTCCCCCTTGACGTAGCGCGGCGCATCCTGGGATTCGTGCTCGGCGGCCGTGTCATCGGAACCAACGACGTCGGTGAATCCACCGATCCAATCCTGCCCGCCCCACCCACCGGTGGATCCACCGCCAATAGGCCGGGGTGACCACACAGACGAGGTGCGTTCCTCCCTGATCGCCGCCGGGGGCAGCGCGTCGAGAAAGCGTGACGCTCTGTTGGGGTGGAGCTGTCCGCCGCGCCGGCGCGTCTTGGCCCATGTCAGGTACAGCTTGTCCTTGGCGCGTGTCAGACCGACGTAGCACAGTCGCCGTTCCTCCTCGATTCCGTCCTCCTGTTCCTCGGCCCGTGCCAGCGGGAACAGTCCGTCTTCCAGCCCAGCGATCACCACCAACGGCCACTCCAGTCCCTTGGCCGTGTGCAGCGTCATGAGGGTTACCCCTTCCTCGGTACCCTCTTCACGGTCATTGGCGCTCATCAGCGCCGCGTCGGCCAGGAATTGTTCGATCGGGGTAGCGCCGGGGACGTCTTCCTCCACCACTTCGGACCACGCCGCGGCACTGGAGACAAGTTCGCGGACGTTGTCGAACCGGTCGGCGCCTTCGGGACCTTCCGCGTGCAGCAAAGTCTCGTACTCGATGGACTCGATGAGATACTCCAACGCCTCCGCGGGAGGCATGTCCATGGTGGTAGCACGCAGGCTGTCGATGCCGCGCGCTGGGGCGCATGTCCTGGATACGATCCGCGATGGCGGCGGCGCTCAGCAGCGACAGTTCCCACGTTTCGGCGGCTGCCGCCAATCCGGCCAGCGTGGTCTGTCCCAATCCACGCTTGGGCACTCCAATAGTGCGCAAGAACGCCTGGTTATCGTCAGGGTTGGTCATCAGCCGAAGGTACGCCAAGAGGTCCTTGACCTCTCGCCGCGCGTAGAAGCTGATCGACCCGATAATCCGATAGGGCACGCCGGCCCTACGAAAAGCCTCCTCCAGGGCCCGGGACTGGGCGTTGGTGCGGTACAAGACCGCCGCCTCGGAATAGAGCCAATCGCCGGCCTTGTGTCGCCGACTCAATTCCTGGACGATCCACTCGGCCTCGTCCCGCTCGTCGGCCGTGGTGGTAACGTGGACCTCCTCGCCGCCCATTCGAGTAGTGCGGAGGGTCTTTCCGATCCGGCCGGCGTTCTCGGCTATCACCGCGTTGGCGGTATCGAGCACCACCTTGGTCGATCGATAATTCTCTTCCAACCGGACAAGTCGGGTTCCGGTAAAATCGCGCTGGAAATCCGTCATGTTGCGAACTTCAGCCCCGCGCCACCCATAGATGGATTGATCGTCATCGCCGACGGCGGCCACGTTCCCGTGCCCTCCCAGGAGACGGATCAGATCGTATTGTGCCCGGTTGGTATCCTGGAATTCATCCACCAGGAGAAAAGCGAACCGATCCCGGTACACGGCCAACCGGTCGGGATGGTCCCGGAACAGCGTGAGCGGATGCAGCAACAGGTCGTCGAAATCCATGGCGTTGGCCATCTTGAGCGCCGGACCCAACTCGGCGTACACCTCGGCGGCCACCGCCACCAGCCGGTCGAACCCGGCCTCGGCCGCAAGCTCCGAGGGCGGCATCTGACGGTTCTTGGCGCCGGAGATGATGCTTTGGACCGCTTTGGGCGAAAAGTTCTTGGGCGTGTAGCCCTGCCTGCCGAGCAGCCGTCGAATGAGGGCTAGCCGGTCGTCTTCGTCATAGATGGTGAAGTTGGAGGTGAAGCCCAGCAGCTCGGCCTCTCTCCGCAGCAGACGCGCCCCCAGCGAGTGGAAGGTACCGATCCACAAGCCTCCGGGATCACGTCCCAGCAGTTGGCCCACGCGCTGTTTCATTTCACCGGCGGCCTTGTTGGTGAAGGTGACGGCAAAGATCCTGTACGGCGGGACTCCGTGCTGTTCGATCAGCCGGGCGATGCGCATGGTCAGGACGCGAGTCTTCCCCGACCCAGCGCCGGCCAGCACCAACAAGGGCCCGTCGACGTGTTCGACGGCTTCCTGCTGCGCCTGGTTGAGCGCCTGATCCCACAACTGGGGCATTCTGGTCCTTGCTTGATGGGAAGGGTGAGCGCAAACGTCGCGCCTACCTCGGTGGGTTCGAGAACCAATTTGCAGTCGTGGTTGTCCTCGACGACCCTGCGCGCCAGGGCCAAGCCGATCCCCCAGCCACCTTCCTTGGTGGAGGTGCCGGGTTGGAAGATGTCTCGGCGGGTTTCCTTGGGGACACCGGGTCCATCATCCATGACCCGCAAGACCGCCTTCCGCTCCAGCGAGTC
>JBDHMR010000530.1:0-2160 GCA_039656035.1 Gemmatimonadota bacterium | reverse complement strand
CGAGCGAAACGGCTGTCATACCCATTCGGAGATTGACGCCTACGTCCGGGTTGGGATTCTCCCGCCGGAACCGTCCATTGTCATCGGGGAAGCCGTTGGAGGTCACCGTCAGGAACGGCTGCGCCTCGAGAACCACGCCACGTTCCAGGTCGTGCAAGCCGGTGATGGTGCCCGATTGCGCCAGAAAGCTGGCGTTGGCTCGACGGACATCGGTCCAGGTGTCCTCGTACCCGGTCCGCTGGGTGAGTCGGGTGATGTTGAGTCCCCACGTTTGAGTCTGGGCGTTGGGGAAGCGGAGACTCTTGAACGGGATACGGATCTCCACCTGATAGCCGTCGTCGGTGAGTTGGCCCTTCGACTGGAAGAGGTAGTCGGGGTTCGGGTCGATATTGCCACCGAATATGGTGCCGGCGGTGCCGGTTCCCTCGGTACGGACTCCGTCTTCCTGGTTGCCGTACGGATTGACTCCGAAGAAGAATGCCCTGCGCTGGTCGTTGAACGTGTCTAGGTAGATGGTGACCCTGTCGTTGTTCCCCAGCCGGTCACGATCGGATACGGTTACGCGTACCGACGATGGATCGTCGTAGGCGATGACTCCGAAGTGGATGGCGCTGGGGGAGTACCACACCAGCACCTCGGTTTGCAGCTCGGCCGGCCGGCCATCAACGGGTTGATACTGATGGAATTCGGTAAGGCGAACTGCCTGGGCCCACGCGGGTTCGTCCAGCCGGCCGTCGATTGAGACCTCCTCCTCGAGCCGGGGGATGTTAACGGCGGCGGTATCTGAGCCTGGGGCCACGCCCTGGCTCAGCGGCGCGGCTCCCTGCAGCAGGAGGGCTAGCGTCAGCACGCCGGGCGGTGGCTCCGCTGATGGGTATTGTTCACGCGTGGAACCTCTTGAGCTACAGTGCGGCGCAAGAGAAGTCTTGCCGGATGTGCTACGTCGTGGCTCGTCGGGGATTTACCTACCGGGGGGACCGCGGAGCCCGAACTCGCTCTTTCTCGATCCCTGATGCTGCCGTACTTTATATGCTTGGGTTGGTTGCGGCAAATCTGGAGTACATGGGGAGTCTACATGTCCGAGTCGGATGGTTCACGAGGTAGCGCTACCCGGAGGGGGTTCTTGGGGCTGTGCGCAGGGGTGGCGCTTGGTGTAGTTGGAGGGTTCAGGGCAGGATGGGCACGGGATTGGGACTCCCGCTCGCATCTGCCGCTGCCACCGGAGGGGTGTCACGGGTTTTCGGAAGCACCTCTGCAAACCGAACATCCGGAACCGCGCCCCGGTATCGATGCCTCGCGCGTTCTCACCCATGACGAATTGGCCGATGCCCCGCACGCTATCCCGACATTCGACAAGATCCGCGAAATCCCCGAAATAGCCGACGGCATCTTCTGCCACTGCGGCTGTGCGGCCCTGCCAGGGTACCGCTCGCTTCTCATTTGTTATGAGGACCCGGGCATGGCCAAGTGGTGTGAGATCTGTCAGGGCGAAGGCAACTTGACCTATCGGCTGCACAAGGCCGGCAAGTCACTGGATCAGATTCGGACAGCCATCGACGCCAAGTTCGGTTGAGTTGTCCGACTACCGTTCCGCTTCCACTAATTCACTGGAGATCGCATGCACGTTAGAGGACTCGCCGTGTTGGGTGCGGCCGTGGTTGGGCTGTCGAGCACCGTCAACGGTCAGATTCGGGCCAGTGCCCATGGGGTCGCCGCTCAAACGGTAGACGGTACCACCATCACCATCGAGTACTTCCGGCCGCAAGTACGCGACCGCGACCCGATTTTCGGTGGCGCGGTTCACTGGGGCGAGGTGTGGACCCCGGGCGCCAACTGGGCTACGACAGTCGAGGTGGACAAGGGGATCGAACTCAACGGCAATACTGTTCCTGCCGGCAAATACTCCCTGTGGATGATTGTGCAGCCTGATGAGTGGACCGTGGTGCTGGACCCCACCTCAAGACTGTTCCACACCAATAGACCCGATTCCAGCGACGCTCAGATTCGGTTTACCGTGGTGCCTGAGGAGCGGCCACACCAGGAAATTCTGACGTTTTCTTTCCCGGAAGTGTCCGCCACCGGTGGAACCATCGCTTTGCACTGGGCCACTACATATGTGCCGCTCAGTTTCACCGTTGAGACGTCTCGCGAAATCACCTT
>JBDHMR010000529.1:0-2166 GCA_039656035.1 Gemmatimonadota bacterium | reverse complement strand
ATCCTGTTCCACTTGCCAAGCGTATCGACTTCCATTGCCGGCGACACTTCCTGTACCTGCGATGCGAACCCTTTATCAGCCAGCGCGGCGCTGAACTCGGCGGCGCTTGCGAAGCGATCGGCCGGTAGTTTCTCCAGCGCCTTGATGGTGGCGGCCTCGACGTGACGCGGGACCGTGTGCCGCTGCGGTACGAGCGGGCGCGGCGACTCGGTTACCACGCGGGCCACGATGGCCTTGGCCGTGGGGCCGCCGAAGGGAGGTTCACCCACCAGGAGTTCGTAGAGCACCGCGCCCAGCGAGTAGATGTCGCTGGTCGGCGCCAGTTCCCGCTCGCCCATGGCCTGCTCGGGGCTCATGTAGTTGGGCGTCCCCAGCGACATCCCCGTTTCGGTCATGCGGGAGCTGCCCGCCGAGGTCACCGCCAGGGCGATGCCGAAATCGGCCACTATGGCGCGGCCGTCGTGCAGCAGGATGTTCTCCGGCTTGATGTCGCGGTGGATCACTTCGTGCCGGTGGGCGTAGTCGAGCGCGTCGGCCACCTCGCGCACGATGTTCACCGCCTGGTCGATGGGAAGTTGCTTGTCCCGGTCGAGTCGGTCACGCAGCGACTCGCCCTGGACGTAGGGCATGACGTAGTAGAGGAACCCGTCGGCCTCACCCGAGTCGTGCAGCGGCAGGATGTGCGGGTGTTGCAGGTTGGCCGTGGTCTTGATCTCGGCCAGGAAACGGTCGGCGCCGATGACCGCGGCCAGTTCGGGCCGGAGCACTTTGAGGGCGACGTTGCGGTCGTGCTTCACGTCGTGGGCCAGGTAGACCGTGGCCATGCCGCCCTCACCGAGTTCGGATTCGATGACGTAGCGGTCGGCTAGAGCCGTGCGCAGTTCTTCAGTCACATTCTGCATGGGTTCTCGTTGGGTTAGTTAGCTATGAGCTATGGGCTCCCTACTCCCTCCCCAAAATCCCCTCCAACTCCGTAAACCAGTTCTTCACCAATATCAGCTTGTCCGGCGTCTCTTCGTCATCCCGTTCCATGGGGATGAGCATCACGAACCGCCGGTCGTCCTGGGTCACGTCGTAGGCCCGGTGCGTCACGTCCCGTGCTCCTTCCACGGGAAACAGCACTGACTCGCCCTCGACCCGAAACGTGGGTTCGGTGACGACCTGTACCGCCACCATGGACTCCTCACCGTTGATGTAGAAGATCTCCCGCCCACTGTGCGACCAGAGTGGCTGGGAGCCGCCGGACCTCGATACCTGCTGGCGGCTCGCACCGACATCCGGGAACGGTCGTACGTACACCTCTCTTGACCCGGACTCATCGGAAACGTACGCCACCCAGCGACCATCGGGCGACAAGGTGGCGCCCATCTCCTCGTGGTCAGCCCACAGGAGTTGCTCTGCCTCTCCACCCTCCCGCACCTGCCACAGGTCCCGTTCTTCCCAACTCCCCACTCTGACGATGGCGGGTTGGCCTAGGGACGACAAGAGGACCTCTTGCACATCGTGTTCCGCAAGGTCTTCGAAGCCGACCGCCTGGGCACTGCCGTCCGCCCGTTTGCTCCACAGGCCTCCTCGGCCATCCCGATCGGAGATGAACCACACGACGCGACCATCAGGAGACCAGGCGGGGCGGGTATTATGGCGGCCCTCGAAAGTCAGTCGCGTGAAGGGACCGTCATCGAGTTCCTTGACATACAGGTCGACTACTCCATTCGCCGTATGCGTGATGGCGATTCTCCGGTCGTCCGGGGCCAAGGCCACTGCAGGCGCCCACACGGCTCTACCGACGGACCATGTCGAGTCCACGGGCGCGACGGTTCCGGAACGGTCCACCCAGACGGGCCGCAGTAGCCGGTTCTCGAGGGGTTGGCCGGTCACGTACAGTAATGATCCGTCAGCGCCAAGGAGGATGTCCGGATATCCCAGAGCCGTTACCCGCGCGTTGCTCAACACAGGGATCGACGCGCCAGTTATGTTGAGTGATTTGTCGTCGAACGGCACGGCAAACACACCGCCGTCGCCTCTGGCGTACAGCAGATGTCCGAACGGCGTGTTCCAGGCGACGGCGGCGTCTTCAATCAATCGACGTGCCTCACCCGTTGCGAACTCAAAGGCATAGACTTCGAACTCGGAAAGTTGGGTAGGGAGGCCCGAAAACAGGAGGCC
>JBDHMR010000528.1:0-2180 GCA_039656035.1 Gemmatimonadota bacterium | reverse complement strand
CCCGGCCGGTATGTCGATATCGTTGACGAAACGGATCGTCGTTGTGTCGTTGAACCGCTGAACCGCTTCGTCCAGCACTTCAGCAGGAAGCGTCCGGCCAACTGACGGCGTGACGGTCGGAGCGTCGGGATTGATCACGATCACGCTATCCTGGGCCAAGATCGCAGGGGCGACCGTCACGGCCAGGATCAGGGCCAGCGCGACCCTGAGTATGGCGACAGTAGAGTTGGTGTATTGGGGCCGCACGGGCGACTCAGCCGGAGTGGGCAATGGAACTGGCCGTAATGCCGAGGCGCTTGAGCCGGCGGTAGAGGTTGCCACGATCGGTCTGGAGGATGCGTGCCGCCTCGGCCACGTTACCGGTCGCCTTGGTGATTGCCCCGACGATCAGGGACCGTTCGTAGTCGTCCAGAGCATCGGTGAGAGAGCGGGACAGTAGCTGAATCGGCGCTGGATCGCCGCCCTTTGTTACTCCTGACACCAAGGGCAGAACCTGTTGGACCTTGACGGCGTCGATCTCGGGTCCACCAATGATGGCGAGCCGCTCGACGATGTTGGCCAGCTCGCGCACGTTGCCCGGCCACGCGTACGTCATCATCAGCTCCAAGGCATCCTGGGTGAACCGGGGAGGTGTCCGGGGGCGGATCCGGATTGCCAGGTGTTCCACCAACGCGGGAAGGTCTTCGATCCGCTCGCGTAATGTGGGAAGGTGGACGGGGAACACGTGGAGACGGAAGAACAGGTCCTGCCGAAAGGCACCTGCCGAAGCGGCATGGGCCAGGTCGTGATTGGTCGCCGCGATGATCCTCACGTCAACGGGTACCGTGGACTCGCCACCGACCCGCTGCAACTCGTTCGTCTCCAGTGTTCGGAGGAGCTTGGCCTGGGCATCCGGACTGAGATCCCCGACCTCGTCGAGAAACAGGGTGCCTCCGCTCGCCAGTTCGAACCGGCCCAGCCGCCGGTTGGTGGCGCCGGTGAACGCGCCACGCTCGTGTCCAAACATCTCCGATTCGATGAGGTCGCGAGGTATGGCCGCGCAGTTGACCGTTACGAAAGGTCCGCTCTGGCGCGGGCTGGCATGGTGGATAGCGGCGGCGACGAGTTCCTTCCCGGTACCCGAGTCACCGGTAATCAATACACGCGTGTCGGTGGGACCCACCTGGGCGATCAGTTCCCGGACAGCGTCGAGGCTTCGGCTGTTGCCCACCAACTCCGTCCGTGGCGTTACTGCTTCCCGCAGGGCGCGGTTCTCCGCTCGCGCGAGATACAGTTCGATGGCTCCTTCGACCGTGACCAGAACACTGTCGGGACCCAATGGCTTTTCTAGAAACTGGAACGCACCGAGCTTGGTGGCGCGCACGGCATCGCCGATGTTGGCCTTTCCGCTCATCATGATCACGGGTACGTCGACGCCACGGCGGCGCAATTCCTTCAGCGTGGCAATGCCGTCCGGACCCGGCGGCATTAGGAAATCGAGCATGATGACGTCGGGTGGATACCGCTCGGCTGTGGCCAGAGCCGACCCGCTCTGGTCGGCTTCGTGGACCTCGTAGCCTTCGGCGCGTAGCAGAGCCGCCAACATTCGCCGAATGTTGGCTTCGTCGTCGACCAGCAGTACTCGTTGGGCCATGGCTGGAAGATACTAGCGGCGTGTCATTTCGACACCCTGATCATCCTGTCGAATGCCCTAGGGTCCTGGCGCTGGCGGGAATCCTCGGAGTGTGATGACGAAAGTGGCCCCGCCTCCAAGCGTGTCCTCGATGCGTATGTCGCCGGAATGTTGTTCGACCGCCTGCTTGACCAGGGCAAGCCCCAGTCCGGTCCCCTCGGCCTTCCCAGTTACGTAGGGATCGAAAACCGTTGCTCGTTCCGTGGCAGGGATACCCGGGCCATCATCGGACACTTCGACGGTGGTTACTCCATTCGATCCGGAGACGGAAATCGCTACGTGGCCGGTGCCCCCGGTAGCTTCTACAGCGTTGCGCAAAACGTTGCCAAAGGCCCGGCGTAGCGGGTCATAGTGACCGATGATCGAGACATCGGAGGTTTCGAGCCGCAGGTCCACTGTCATCGAATCTGGCACGACTGATCGTGCCAGCTCCCCGAGTAACTCGCTGACATTGACCTCGGCCGCAGGACCAACCGGCAGCCGCCCAAAGTCGGTAAACTCTTTCGCG
>JBDHMR010000527.1:0-3496 GCA_039656035.1 Gemmatimonadota bacterium | reverse complement strand
GTAAGCTCATGGTATGAGTTCCACTGACCATCCAGAGATCGCCGGCCAGCGGGGTCTTTCTCAGACCGACGCTGAGCGGCGCCTGGGCGAAGTGGGACCCAATGAACTCCCAGCAGCCCCGGGCGAGCCTGGCTGGCAACGATTTCTACGCCAGTTTCGCAGTCCACTCATCTACATACTCATCGTAGCCTTGATAGCGGATACCGCCGCTTGGGTTCTGGCCGGTGCGGCCGGAATACCAGCCGAATCGATCGCCATCGCGATCATCCTCTTGGGGAACGCCGCCTTGGGGGGCTGGCAGGAGAGAAAAGCCGAAGAAGCGTTGAGCCGGTTGGCTGCGTTGACGGCCCCACGGGTCTGGGTCTATCGCGACGGCACGCTCGACCACCTGCCAGCACGCGAGATTGTCCCCGACGACGTCGTCCGTGTGATCAGCGGTGACAGGGTCCCGGCTGACGGCGCGCTGCGTTCATCCGAGCCGGTGCGTATCGACGAGTCGGTGTTGACCGGCGAATCCGTACCGATCGACAAGGTGACGGGAGACGAGCTGCTGGCGGGGACGTTGCTGGTTCGTGGCCAAGCGGAAGTGATCGTGACACGGACGGGAGCCGGTAGCGCCATGGGTCAGCTGGCGGAGATGCTGGGAAGTATTCCGGTAGAGCTCACTCCACTAGGAAAGCGACTCCGGCGATTCGGCCATCAAATCGCGCGCTGGGTGCTGGTGTTGGCGGCGATGTTGGTCGTACTCGGCGTCTGGGCCGAGGGAGTTCAGCGCCTTCCATCCGTGGTGTTGTTTGCCGTGGCACTAGCTGTCGCCGCCGTGCCGGAAGGCTTGCCGGCCGTCTTGACGGTAACGCTGGCACTCGGGGTCGAACGAATGGCCAAGCGACGCGCCGTGGTCCGGCGCCTGGACGCGGTAGAAACCCTGGGGTCGGTTACCGTGATCGCCACCGACAAGACAGGCACTCTCACTGAAAACCGGATGGAAGTCCGCCATCTCGATTCCCCTCATGAGTTGGCGTGTCTGCGAGCAATGGTCCTGGTCAATGACGTCGAGCCTGGATCGGATCACGGCGATCCTACCGAGGTGGCACTCCTCCGATTCGCCGAGCGGACGGCGAGCGACATCGTGTCCCTGCGCCAGGTACCACGCATCAGCATGCGCCCGTTTGACCCCGGGTGGAAGTACATGCGGGTCACCGTGGCGGAAGAAGGTAAGCCCCGGAGCTACCTCAAGGGCGCACCGGAAGTGCTGCTCGAGCGTGCCGCGATGGATGATGCCGAACGACAATCCTGGGTCGAAAAGACCCTGGCTTGGGATCGCCATGCTCTGGGATCCCCCCCGGCCTGAAGTGCCCGATGCCATACGCCAAGCCCGGTCGGCCGGTATCCGGGTTCTGATGATCACCGGCGATCACCCGGAGACGGCCGTGGGAGTTGCCCAGGTGGTCGGCATCCCGGGTGAATTGGTCGCCACTGGGGTTGAGATCGAACGGGCCTCCCTCGACCAACTGAGCGACATAGTCCAGCGGGTTAACGTATTCGCCCGCGTTACGCCCGAGCACAAACTTCGCATCGTGGAAGCGCTCAAGGCTACGGGGGAAGTCGTCGCGGTCACCGGAGACGGTGTCAACGATGCTCCAGCCTTGAAGCGCGCGGATATCGGAATCGCCATGGGGCAGCGGGGTAGCGATGTGAGCCGTGAGGCCGCCGATCTGGTCCTGCTCGACGACAACTTCGCCACCATTGTGGCGGCGGTCGAAGAAGGGCGTAACATCTACGCCAACATACAGACCTTCATTCGATTCCTCTTCTCGACCAACCTCTCCGAGATCATCGTCGTCGTGATCGGGATGATCGCAGCGTTCCTGCTGGGGTTACGGGATGCCAGCGGCGCCTTGCTGCTACCACTCACCGCGGTGCAGCTGCTGTGGATCAACCTGGTGACCGACGGAGCGCCGGCGCTGGCCCTGGGGATGGACAAGAACCCGGGTGTGCTCGAAAGGCCGCCACGCGACCCCAGTGCAGCGTTGCTTGATCATGCTTCGGTTTGGTTCATTGTTCCAACCGGTGTGGCCAAAGGCGTGCTGGTCCTCATGCTCTTGTGGTTTCTCCCCCGTGCGGGATACTCCACCGAGGTTACACGTACCGCCGCCTTCACACTTCTTGCAGCCGGCCAGTTGCTGTTCGCCTATCCGGCCCGACGCCTCGAATACCAACCGCTGCGCAATCCGCTATTGCAGGCCGCGGTGTTCGGGGGCATCGCCCTTCAGGCGGCGATCCTGGGGATTACTCCACTCCGAGCCATTCTGGACGCGGTGTTAGTCGGGTGGGAGGTATGGGGATGGGTGATCGCCGGGATGATCGCGGCGTGGGGATTCGCCGAACTCCACACCCACTGGCTGCGGGGACGGGCCGGTCGGGCACATCCCTCCGAGGTGGCGCTGTGACGACATGGGTCGCTTTTGTAGTCGTGACGGCGGTGATCGTCTACAGCGGCAGCCGGCTGATTCGTTACGGCGACCTCATCGCTGAGCGTACCGGGATGTCGCGGACATGGATAGGGGTCGCCATGGTGGCATCGGTGACATCGTTACCGGAACTGCTGACCGGTATCGGGGCCGTCGCTGTATATCGAATCCCCGATATCGCGATGGGTGACGTGCTGGGAAGCTGCATGTTCAATCTTCTCATTCTCTCTGGAGTCGATGCCATGGGCGGGCGAGTACCGGTGTGGACCAAGGTACACCGGGGACATGCCCTGTCGGTCGGCTTCTCGATTCTCCTCCTCGGCATCACCAGCCTGGGACTGATTGCCGGGGAACTCGTCCCGCAGCTGGGGTGGTTCAGTATCCTCTCGCCCTTGATCCTGTTGATCTATTTTTGGGCCATTCGCTCGATTTTCCAATACGAGCGCGACCGCACCACCGGGGACCTGTCTCGCGTGGCCCGAGAGCTGGCCCCGACCGATCACTCCTCGATGTTCATCTACGGCCGCTTCGCCCTCAACGCCATCCTCGTGATCGTGGCCGCAACGGCCCTGCCCTCGATTGGCGAACGCCTGTCGGTAGAGACCGGACTGGGACAAACCGTCATCGGTAACAGCGTGATCGCATTTTCGACGTCTCTGCCGGAAGTCGTCACCTCGATATCGGCGGTCCGGCTGGGAGCCATCGATCTTGCGTTCGGTGGTCTCCTCGGGAGCAACATCTTCAACATCGCCATCCTCGCCGTCGACGATCTACTCTATGTCCCCGGGTCTCTCTTCGTCGCCGTCCAGCCAATCCACATCATTCCGGCGCTCGGGGCCATCATCATGAGCGCAATCGTCATCGTAGCGGTCACTTATCAGACAATCGCCAGGAAGAGAGTGATGGCATGGGACTCCTGGGCCATGGTGGCGATCTATGTAGCGGCTATGGCTTTGTTGTTCGTGGGGAGCTAGGAGCTACTGGATGGTTCGGCCATGAGCCGACGATGGAAGGATTAAGGGCCA
>JBDHMR010000526.1:0-2189 GCA_039656035.1 Gemmatimonadota bacterium | reverse complement strand
CGAGAGCCAAGTGCGCGCGCAAGAAGGAAACTCCGATTGGGGGGATGTTCCAATATCATACCAAAGGGGCACTCGGCCAAGTCACGTCAGCGGCGCCAGGTCCACTCGTCGCTCCGGAAGCGTTCGAAGTAACCCTCCGCCAGCTCGGTGCGTTGCTGCCCGCGGTCGTCTTCGAGCCACTCCCCACTCCAATGGCGGGCCGCCTCCGCGACGGCATCGGCCATCTCGGCGGCGGCGACCGGGGTGTCAATGAGCCGGTTGAGCGGCGTTTCCGTTCCCGCGGGCGGGTCGCCGAGCGTTACCTGGGCCACGATTTCCTGGTCGTCGTCGAGGAGGATGGAGCCGTGTTGCAGAAACATGTCCCCCCGCCGCATCTGTGCGCTGCCCACCACCTTGCGTCCATTGACCATGACTTCCCCGCCGACCGGTTGGGCAAAACAGGCGCCGGCGTCGAGCCCGTGCTGCCGGTCGGGAGCTGAGGCCAAGGTTGCGTCGACGCCGAACTCGGCGAGGGCACGGCACAGTGTTTGGTGAATGGAGCGGTAGGCGGCTTGCAAGGGTCCAAACGCTGCTGAAGGAGCCGTGATGGTGTACGTCAGCTCGCCAGCGTGCCACACTGCCCGGCCGCCGGTCGGCCGGCGCACCACGTCGAGGCTCAGGGCGTCGATGGCGTCCCGGTCGTAGCGTTTCCTGGCCGGCTCGTGCCGGCCGAATGAGATGCAGTGCGGAGCCCAGCGGTACAGCCGGAGGAATCCTTCACGGTGCCGGGCACTCTGTTCCAGCAAGGCCATGTCCAGGGCCATGTTGTGCCACCCGGGACGGGCCTCCTCTTCCTGCACCAGTGTCCACCGCACGTTCTTGGTACCGTCTAGGCCTCGACGTAGGCTTCCATCGGCTGACACACACACACCAGATTGCGATCGCCATAGGCGCCGTCCACGCGGCCCACCGCGGGCCATAGTTTGGCGATCCGGGTTTCCGGAATGGGGAAGCCGGCGCGCTCGCGCGAGTACGGATGGGTCCACTCGTCGGCGGCTACCTCGTCCAAGGTGTGGGGCGCGTTCTTGAGGAGATTATCCTCGCGGTCGGCGGTGCCGTTTTCGATTTCGCGGATCTCTTCGCGAATGGCGATCAGGGCGTCGCAGAACCGGTCGAGCTCTTCCTTGGACTCGCTCTCGGTGGGTTCGACCATCATGGTGCCGGGCACCGGGAACGATATGGTGGGAGGATGGAAACTGTAGTCGATGATCCGTTTGGCGACGTCCTCTACTTCGATGCCGGCGGTGCTCTTGAACGGCCGGGCGTCGAGAATGCACTCGTGGGCCACCAGGCCGTTGGCTCCGGCGTACAACAGCGGGAAGTGGTCTTTCAACCGCTGGGCGATGTAGTTGGCGTTGAGGATGGCGATGCGGGTCGCCTCGGTCAGACCATCGGGGCCCATCAGTTCCAGGTAGGCCTGGGAGATCGGCAGAACCGCCGCGCTGCCCCACGGTGCGGCCGATACCGTTCCGCACGGTTCGTCTCCGCCAACCGGGACTACCGGGTTGGTGGGGAGGTGAGGCGCCAGGTGGGCCTTGACCCCTATCGGTCCCACCCCGGGACCACCGCCGCCGTGCGGAATGCAGAACGTCTTGTGGAGGTTCAGGTGGCACACGTCGGCTCCTATGTCCCCGGGGCGGCACAGGCCGACCTGGGCGTTCATGTTGGCGCCGTCCATGTACACCTGTCCGCCGTACTGATGCACGATGTCGCAAATGTCCTTGATGCTCGCTTCGAACACCCCGTGGGTCGACGGATAGGTGACCATCAGGGCGCCCAAGGTGTCCGCGTGGGCCTCGGCCTTGGCGCGGAGATCATCGACGTCGATGTTGCCGTTGGCATCGCTTTTTACCGGCACCACTTTCATCCCGGCCATGACAGCGCTGGCGGGGTTGGTGCCATGAGCGGACATGGGGATGAGGCAGGTAGTGCGTTGTGGCTCACCCCGGTGCTGCTGATATGCAAGGATCGTGAGCAGTCCGGAGAACTCACCTTGGGATCCCGCGTTTGGTTGCAGGGACACGGCGTCGAAGCCGGTGATCTCCGCCAACTGTGACTCGAGTCGCTCGAACAGTTCGGCGTAGCCCTGCAACTGGTCGCGGGGTGCGAAAGGATGCGGCCCGGCGAACCCTTGCCACGTGATGGGAATC
>JBDHMR010000525.1:0-2473 GCA_039656035.1 Gemmatimonadota bacterium | reverse complement strand
GATCCCCAGATCTTCCGCCGCCCGGATCTGTTCCCGGATGTACCACGGAGTGTAGCGGGGTTTCCGCAGCGTGAAGGCCTGCAGGAAGGGGCGGATCTCGGTGTCTACGCCCAATTTTTCGTTCTTTTCGAGCGCGTCTTCCAGGGCGTGCTTGACCACGCGATACGGCTCGCCGTTGGGGTAACTGATGCCGTAGAAGCTGTGGTAATAGTGACTGGGATACACCATCGGCAATACCACGTCCGCCGTCGTTACCAGGTCTTCCCACACCTGGCCGATGCCGAGGTCGACGCTGGTGCTGGCGGTCATGCCGAAGACGTCGATGGTGAGCGGGGAGTCGATGGCGTGCATCCTGTCCCGCAGTAGCCGGAGGTTGCGAGCGACGCCGTTGCGGGTGGTCTCTCCTTCGCGCCGGGCGTTGAAGACGGCGCTCTTCATCATTTCCTTGGGTTCGTCCGGGAAGCGGACGTAGTCGAACTGCACTTCGCTGAACCCCATGCCGATCGCTTCCTCTGCCAGGTCGGCGGCATAGATCCAAACCGAGTCGTTGTAGGCGTCGACCCAGGCAAAGTCCAATCGATCCCGCCACAGGCCTCCGTCGAGGTGCCGGACGGCCCACTCCATCTTTTCCTGAGCCAGGAGCGGATCCTTGGCCACCACGATACGGGCGATCGGATAGATGCCCTTGGCGTGGAGCAACCGCAGGCGCTCGCGCGTGTCTCGAGCCCGCCGCTGTTTGTTGGCGCCGATTTCTATGGCAGTGGGCACGGACGAGCGGTACGTCAGGTAGCCGGTGTCGTCCTTGATGTCGATTACAAAGGCGTTGACTTCGGTGGTATCGGCCAGGGCCACGAGGTTGTAGAACCGCTTTCCACCGAACACCCAGGCGTTCATGTATACGGCTCGAACCGCCGCCGGCGGCTGCAGCAAAGGCGTCGCCGGCCAGGCGGCGGCGTCGGTAGCTCCGGTGTCGACCGCCGCCGCTACCTCCTGCGGGGCCAATTCGTTGCCCCAGTCGACGGACGCCTGTACAGCCCAGCCGGTACCGGTCGGGAGCGTGCACGCAATGAGGAACAGGAAGTGTCTAGCGGTCGTTGCCATGATAATGAATAATAAGGCAATCGACGTGCCGTGGTCTGTGAGCTGGGTAACACTCAACGTGAGCGTGTCTCATCGTGGCCGTTGGTGTTGTGGCAGTTGGTGCGAGTCTCTCAGGGTGCCCAATCCGGGGGCGTACTGCAAGGCCCTCCATGGCCCTTGGTTTCACCCATGGTCCGGGCTACGATTGGTGGTCCGGGCGGTTACTGTGTCCAAATACTCGAGGCCATCGCATGACAATTACCATCGAATACTGCGTCGTCTGAAACTACCAACCACGCGCCGCCAGTCTGGCGGCGGAGCTGAAGCAGGCGTTCCCCGACAGCGACATCCAGCTACTGGACTCGTCGGGCGGAGCGTTCGAGGTCGAGGTAGACGGCACGCTGGTATTCTCCAAGAAATCTCTCGGGCGTCACGCCGAGCCGGGCGAGGTTCTGGGGTTGGTCACCGACTCGGTCGGCTGAGCGACGACCGGCAAATCCAACCATGCGAATAGCGATCTCGACCGGCGGCGGCGACGCGCCCGGACTCAATGCGGTCATCAGGGCCGCCGTACTCTCGGCCCACAATCTGGGATGGGAAGTCTTCGGCATCCGGCGGGGCTATCGCGGGCTGCTCACGGGCGAAGGCGTCATCCCGCTGGGGCCCAATGAAGTCCGGGGCATCACTCACACCGGCGGCACCATCCTGGGCACCACCAATCGGGGCAATCCGTTCCGCTGGGTCGAGAAAGACGATTCCGGATCGGAGATCGAGGTCGATCGCTCGGACGAGTTGATCGCCAAGTTCAAGGAACGAGGATTCGACGCTCTGGTGGCCATCGGCGGGGACGGCAGTCTTCAGATCGCCTACCGGCTCTACCAGAAAGGGCTGCCGGTCGTCGGCGTTCCCAAGACGATCGACAACGACGTGGCGGGCACGCTCCGTACCTTCGGATTCGACACACCCCACGGCGGAAGCGCACGACCGGGTGATGGTGGTGGAACTCATGGGGAGGGATACCGGCTGGATCGCTCTGTACGCCGGCGTGGCCGCAACGGCCGATGTCATTCTCATTCCCGAACTTCCCTTCGACATCAACAAGGTGTGCGACAAGATCTGCGACCGGGAGCGGGAAGGTCTGCGGTACAGCATCGTAGTGGTTGCGGAGGGCGCTCGCCCGGTTGAGGGCACTGCGGTGCTGGTAGAAGGCGATCGCGTAGGGGCGGCTGATCGGCTTGGCGGCATCGGGAGCCAGGTCGCCGGCGCCATAGCCGACATCACCGGCAAGGAAACCCGCTGTCTGGTCCTCGGTCACCTGCAGCGTGGCGGAGCGCCCACCAGCTTCGACCGGCTCCTGGGCCTCCGCTTCGGCACCGCTGCCGTCAGAGCCGTG
>JBDHMR010000524.1:0-2762 GCA_039656035.1 Gemmatimonadota bacterium | reverse complement strand
GGGGCCGGTGGCTGGCGGATTCGTGTGGTTGACAACGATGGTGTGTTCCCTGAATTCACCATTCCGTAGGAAAATCCTGAGTCGAACTGTAACCACGACGCCGTCCCGCGCGGACGGTGCCGTTCTCGTCGTTTCTAACCCATCACCAAGGAGCACCGATGATTGACGAGGGCGTGCTGGCCCGCGACGGTATCCTCCAGACCAACGAAAGCTTCACCACGAGCTTCGCGGCCGCCAATGCCGCCGATCTGGTCAGACTGTACACCGAGGACGCGCAGCTCTTTCCCCCCAACAGCGACATGATCGATGGTGTCGAAAACATCACGGCCTTCTGGCAAGGCGTATTCGACTCGGGCCTAACCGGTGCCCGCCTGGACACACTCGAAGTGGACAACGAAGGCGACACGGCCATCGAGGTGGGCCGCTACGCCCTCACAGCCGACGACGGCTCCATCGCTGATGAAGGCAAGTACATCGTCGTCTGGAAACGGATCGAAGATCGCTGGTACATCCACAGAGACATCTGGAACACCAGTCGGGAGGCCTAGCCACCCCTTGCAACCCGAGTTGGGTCAGGCTGGAGAAACCGCCTCCGCACGGGCGCGGGACGGTGAACCCCCAGCTTGCCAAGCCCTAGGACTGCCGCATCCTGCAAAATCTCCCACCGAACATCCCCTAGGCTCGTTAGGCTAAACTCATGTCTCTAAACATTTTGGACTGTTAGAGCCAGTTCAGGTGATCGGTCTGGGAATTGCACTCCCACGGTGGGGCTCCTTATTCAGGGAGCCGATTACGCCCATTCGGGGAGCGGCATGAGCTTCAATCTCAGGGTCCTGCTGGAAGAAATGATCGAACGGCAGGCCTCGGACATGCACCTGCAGGCCGGGGTGTGCCCCAAATTCCGCATCGACGGCCAGATGCGCTCGGGCACCTATACCGAACGGCTGAACCCCGAGCGAACCATCGAGTTGGCTTATTCGGTGCTTACCAAGCGCCAGAAGACCACCTTCGAGTTGGAACACGAACTCGATTTTTCATTCGGCATCCGTAACCTGGCCCGGTTCCGCGCCAACTGCGTAAAACAGCGTGGCTGCGTCGGCATGGTGGTCCGCCTGATCCCCTATCAAGTACGAGCGCTCCACGAACTCGGCTTGCCGGCTTCTGTGGGTGATCTGGCCGAGCACCGTCAGGGACTGGTGTTGGTGACGGGCCCGCCGGGATCGGGAAAATCCGCCACGTTGGCAGCGATGATCGACAAGATCAATCGCGAGCGCCAGGGCCACATCATCACCATTGAAGACCCTATCGAGTATCTCCATACGCACCAGAACTGCGTGGTGATCCAGCGGGAAGTAGGCAGCGACACCAGCAGTTTCTCGACCGCGCTCCGGTCTTCCCTCAGGGAAGATCCCGACGTGATCATGCTGGGCGAGATGTTGGACGTAGGAACCATCTCAGCGGCCCTGACCATAGCCGAAACCGGGCACTTGGTATTGGCCTCGATGAACACCAACTCCGCAGCCGAATCGGTGGCCCGGATCATCGATGTGTTCCCGCCCGAGCAGCAGTCTCAAGTGCGCGCCCAGCTGGCGTTTGCCCTCGAGGGCGTCATCACCCAGCAACTGGTCAAACGGGCCAACGGCCACGGCCGCACCGCGGCGGTGGAGGTCATGCTGGCCACTTCCGACATCCGGGCCCTGATTCGGCGGGATGAGATGGTACAGGTTGGGATGGCCATGGCTTCGGAAGCAGAGGGTGGCATGCAGACGATGAACGATTCCTTGAGCACGCTGTTCCGCGAGGGCCAAGTCTCACGCGAGGACTGCCTCAAAGCGTCATCCAACGCCGATGAATTCCTGAGAATGATCGGGGAAACGACCGCCCCGGAACGAGGGTTTCTCTCGGCAGGATGATGAAAGCGGGGGCAGCGCAAAGGGCCTGCACACCCTATTGAGGAGCGCAAGCCCTTTGTCTGTTTTACTACGCACTACGCACTTCCTACTCGATTCCGAACAACTCCACCTCAAACATCAGCGTCGACTCAGGTCCAATGTTCGGCGGCGACCCCCGCGTTCCGTAGGCCCACTCCGGCGGGATCACGATCAGGTACTTCTTCTCGCCGCGGTCAACCGAACTGTCGAACACCGTGCCATCCACCAGGGTACCGTGGTTGTGTACTTCGACCCGGTCTGTCGGGCCCGGCTTGGGACCGTCGCCCTCGGTGATGACCTGGTACAGGATTCCGGTATCAGTCTCCTGCACACCCTCACGAGTGGCGAATTCGGCGCGGAAGGCGTCACCGGCGGCGATATTGCGCTCTGTCTCTACTTGCATGGTGCCCTCTCTCGATTGACGGCCCTCGGCGGCTAGGCGCCCGAGAAGGCCGTTGATTAATTCGTGCGAGAAGCCGGCCGTGTCGTAGGCCATGCCGTCCCGCATGCCGGCCACCATCTGCGCCACGTCGACTTCGGCGCCCTGCTGCTGGACGCTGGCCGCCATCCGTAGGCCCACGGCGTAGCTGGCGCTGTCGGCGAAGGTTGCGAGGGAGCCTTTCCCTCCGGTGTTACAGGCGGAAATCGCCAGGCCGGCGAGGAGAATAGTGCTTAAGGACTTCATGGATACTCCGGTTTGGGCAATGAGGCGGGAAGATAGGCGGTAAGGCGGAAAGGCGGTAGGGAGGGAGGGTGGTAGGGCGGTCAGACCGCCTGACCGCCCTACCGCCCGGCCGCCCGCTCCTTCAGACTCGCCGCGAGCTCCTCCAG
>JBDHMR010000523.1:0-2710 GCA_039656035.1 Gemmatimonadota bacterium | reverse complement strand
TCCAGTGAGTCCCAGCACCAATGTGGGCCAGAAGATGAGTCGAATCATTCGGTTGTTGGTTGAAGTGTTGGGAACCTAACAGGTGCGGTCGGCGGTCGGCGGTCGGCGGTCAGCGATCAGCCGACAGCCGATAGCCGCCCCTCACTCCGCCTTGAGTGCCGTCACCGGATCCACCCCCGTGGCCCACCGAGCCGGAATGGCGCTCGCCAGGCCGGCAACCATAACGACCAGGACCGCCACCGCCCCATAGACCATCGGCTCGGCCGGTCGAGCCGTCGCGAGCGTCGCCGCGGTAGCCGCCAGTCCCAGGGCGAGGGCCCCGCCGATGACCAACCCCACCACTGCCAGGCCGACACCTTCGCGCAGCACCATTCCAACGAGTCGAGTGGACTCGGCGCCCAATGCCACACGGATGCCCAACTCGTGGGTCCGTCGCCTGACCGAGAACGCCAACAAGCCATACAGCCCCACAGCCGACAGCAACAGAGCCACTCCGGCGAAGGCGGCCAACACGGAGCGGTCGGAGATCGCGAATGGGAAGGTTGGGATCCAGGCGTGTTACCATCGCTCGCACTGTTGCTGCCACGGAAGCCCGGTCGCCCGAGGTTTGGATGGTGTAGTCCATCAGTTCGGTCGACCAGAAGCGTTGCGGTACATAGATGGTGGTCAGACCATCGCGCGTGGGGTCGATGTACCGCACGACGCCCACCACCCCCACCACCTCGGCCAACACCGGTTGCCCCGATTGCAGGCCGAAATGAGGTCCCAACACCCAGAGGCCACTCCCGACCGCCTCGCCATCGGGCGCCATGGATTCACTGAGCCGACGGTCGATCACCACGACCGGTGCCGCCCCTGGAGCGTTGTCGGCATCGTTCAACGCCCGCCCGGCGATCAGCGGAACGCCCACGGAGGCATGAAACCCGGGCATGATCGGTCGGTAGATGGCGTTCTTGTCTCCCCACTCTTCAAGCCCGTCCCCAGCGGCGTAGGTGGACCGGTGGATCTCACCGTCCCCGCTGAACGGAATGGGCGAGACTCCGCCCACTTGCTCCACGCCCGCAACCGCTCGAAGGGAGTCGCTCAGCCGGTCGAAGAAATCCGCTCTGCTGGTCATGGTGGGATATGCAAAGAACGGGAGGGCAACCCTGAGCGTGAGAACACCCTCGCTTCTGAAGCCAGGGTCGGCGTCGATCAAACGAGCGAATTGTTTCAGGACTGCGCCAGCGCTAACCAACAACATCACAGACGCTGCCACTTGCAAGACTACCAGTACCCGTCGAGAGGAAGCGAGCCTACGGCGGCCGTGCGCGGGACGGCCCCCAAGTGTGGCCCCCGGGCTGGTGTGCGACACCTGAAGTGCAGGTATGATCCCCACCATCAGGGTCATCGCTCCCGTCAGGACTGCGCCGAATCCCAAGGCGCGCACGTCGAGTGACAATTGGTCCAGTCGCGGAACCGTGACTGGACCCGTGCTTCGGATTACCTCCAACCCGAGTGTTGCGAGCACCAGGCCGACTGCCGCACCGGCCACGGAGATGACCAGCGCCTCGAGCATTCCCTGGCGCAGGAGGTGCCACCTGCTCCCCCCCAGCGCCGTCCGCAGTGCCAACTCGGTTTCGCGGGTCGTGCCCCGTGCCAGCACCAGGCCGGCGACGTTGATTGCAGCCACCAGCAGCACTAGCGTCACCGCGGCGAACAGACCCACCAACGCTCCCGTGACATGTCTTACGGCCTCGGTCACCAACGGAACGGCTTCTATGGTGAACCCGGTCGTCGCGTGCGCCGGCGAAGCGGCACGAAGGGCTGCCGCCAAACTATCGAGTTGTCCCTGGGCTTCTTCCATGCTCGTTTCAGGCGCCAACCGGCCCACTACCACCATCGACCCGCCCGGTCCCTGTGCCATGTCGGACAAGGCGAACGGCCACAAGGTCCACAGGTCGGCCTTGGTCAAGACATCGCGTTCGGGAGGCATGTGCAATTGGAACCTGGCCGGCGCCACGCCGATGACCCGGAACGTCTGGCCGTTCGCGTGGAGCATGCGGCCGATGACGCCGGGGGCGGCCCCGTATCGTCGACGCCAAAGGTCGTTGCTGAGCACCGCTGACAGAGGCCTCTCCGGCGTGGCCTGCCCTTCGAAAACGCCGGGATCGACCAGGACCTGATCCGATTTCTGGAATCCTCGCCCGAGCACCGGCTCGACCCCAACGACGTCGAAGAAGTTGGCTGTGACCCACGACAGGACCACCTCCACCGGTTCACCCTCTCCGATGAGATTGGTGCTCGCGGCAAAGTTGCTTGTCAGACCACTGAGCCTGGTGACGTTGTCCTGCAGGTAGCGAACATCCGGACCGGCAAACGCCGCCCGGTCGATGTCGCGCTCGGTCATGCGATTCCACAGGATGACCAGCTGGGAGGGGTTGCGATAAGGAAACGGCTCCAGGAGGACCTGATCGACCACGCTGAAGACCGCCGTCGTGGCACCTATACCCAAGCCGAGGGTGAGCACTGCAGTGGCGGCAAACGCCCGCTGCTGTGTCAGTCGGCGGAGCGCCAATTTGAACTCGGCCACGGCGCCGCGTAGCCGCGCGGCCGATACGCTCGGTTCACCCCACCCCGGGCGGCCGGTGAGACGGGCAAATCGGGTACTGATGCGGAACCAGGAGTAACGGCCGCTCAGACGGAGAGCCTGAGTCCAGAACCATCCCCG
>JBDHMR010000522.1:0-2197 GCA_039656035.1 Gemmatimonadota bacterium | reverse complement strand
ACCGCCGGACCGGCCTACAGCCCCGCCGCCCCGCTGCCCCGCCGCCCCGCTTCAATTCCCTTTCGCTCATTGACCGTCATGAGCAAAGCGCCACCTACGAGGAAGAACAACAACACCGACCCCATCCCCACTCGCTGGCCAAAGGCGCCGCTCAATTCACCCAGCAGCAACGGTCCCATGAAGGCCGTGGCCTTGCCCGAAAAAGCGAAGAAGCCGAAGAACTCCGCCTGATGCTTTTCCGGCACGAAGCGTCCCATGAGCGAGCGGCTGGCCGACTGGTTCGGGCCTACGAACAGGCCGATGCCGATGCCCGCCACCCAGAACCAGGCACGGGTGGGCGCCAGCACCGAGATCACGGTGGCGATGCTCAACGCCACCAGGCTCACCATGATGGTGGTCTTGCCGCCCACTTTGTCGTCGACGAAGCCAAACAGCAGCGCCCCGGCGCCTGCGGCCACGTTGAGGGCGATGCCGAAGACCATCACTTCGCCGAAGCTCATCCCGAACGTGCCGGCGGCGTAGATGGCGCCGAAGGCGAAGATGGTCACCAGGCCGTCGTTGTAGATCAGCCGGGCCAGCAGGAACTTCACGATCTCCCGGTAATGTCGGATCTGCCGGAAGGTGTTGGCCACTTCGGCAAACGCGCCTCGGATGTCGAGTCCGGGACTAGTGGCCGGCCCATCTTTCAGATAGATGAACGCGGGGATGGAAAATACCAGGAACCAACCCGCCACCAGGAGGTTGGTTGCCCTTATGTTGAATCCCTGTTCCGTTGACAAAGGCAGGAGGGGAGACATGTCTCCCAGGCCTACGAAGCCCACAAGGCCCACTACCAGCGCCAGCAGGCCCCCGACATATCCCAGGGCCCAGCCGTAACCCGACACCCGGCCGATGCGCTCCTGGGGGACTATGGCCGGGAGGAAGGCGTTGTAGAACACCATGCCGACCTCGAAGGCAACGTTGGCCACCACAAAGATCCCCAGGGCCAATAACACGGAATTGTTGCCGCCGGGCGCCACGAAGGTCAGGGCCGCGGTGGCTACTACACACACCAGCGTCGCCAGCATCAAGGCGCGCCGACGGGCGCCGCCCCGGTCGGCCAGGGTGCCGAGCACCGGGCTGAGCAGCGCTATCAGGATGGCGCTGACTACGATGCCCTTGGACCACAGTTCAGTCCCCAGGTTTTCGTCGGCGGCAAACGTCTTGGTGAAGTAGGTGGCGTACACGAACGTCACCACCATGGTGGTGAACGCGGAATTGGCCCAGTCGTAGAAACACCATGCCGCCACAGTTCGGGTGCCTGCGTTGCGTGATGCGTTCATACGGTCTGCCGGTGAAAGAACCCCTCAGAGGGGTTTGGCGTAGGTGCCGGCGATGCGCGTTGCCAGAGTCCGCGGACTGAACCGGACCGCCAGGGATCCGACCTTGTTGGTCAAGCCCGACACGGCGTGACTCCGGTCCTTGATGTACGCATTGAGCCCGAGAAGGGCAACCTTCTCGGCTGATTGGAACAACGCAGGTGGGATGTCGATGCGGAAGCCGTTGGCTTCGAAGAAGTCCGTCTCCGTGGGGCCGGGGCACACAGTGCAACAACGGACTCCAGTTCCCCGCAGTTCGCGCCAGATAGCCTCGCTCCAGGAGAGGATGTAGGACTTGCTCCCGCCGTAGACCGACATGTGCGGCATGCCCTGGAACGCCGCCGTCGACGCCACGTTGAGGATGCCGCCCCGGCCACGTTCCACCATGCCCGGCAACAGCCGCAGCGTCAGCTCGGTGGAGGCGATGACGTTGACTTGGATGGCGGAGAGTTGTTGCTCGAGGGGAACGACGATGGCGCTACCAAATGGTCCGATGCCGGCGTTGTTGATGAGATGATCGACCATGATACCGTCCTGGTCCAACCGCTCCACCAAGGCCAACGGCGCTCCCGCGTCCCGCAGATCGCTGGCGATGAACCTGACCCTCACCCCCTCGGCCTCGGCCCGTTCGGCGACGCCCCCGAGGTCGTCCTCGCTGCGCGCCACCAGAACCAGATCCGTGCCCCAAGTAGAGAGAATCTTGGCAAACGCCGCGCCGATGCCGCGTGAGGCGCCGGTGATGAGAGCGGTCGAATCCCGAAACAGCCCGCTGTCATTCAAACGCCGGCTCCTCCTGACACCCCGGGTCCTCGAACAGAATCGCCCGCAGCGCGGTTCCC
>JBDHMR010000521.1:0-4105 GCA_039656035.1 Gemmatimonadota bacterium | reverse complement strand
CCCGACGCGGCCAGCACCAACGCCACGATCAGAGCCGTGCGCACCAGCAGCAGCAGCAGGTTTCTAAGACGCAGTCGCCGCTGGTGTTCGCGCGCAGTATCCACCAGGTAGCGGACCGCAGGGAACACTACAGTTGGCGGTCGGCGCCGGGTAATGAGGTGCAGGATGATGGGAATGGCCGCGGCGCCCAGGCCCAGCAGCATCCACGGATGGAGAAAACTCACGCGACCCCTGACGGCGAAGCCAGCGCCTCGCGCAACGCCAACCCGAAGGGAGTGTCCGAGGTGATGCGGTGATAACCGATGCCGTTGCTGCGACACGCCACCAGCCACTCCTGGACCGCCCGGCTCACGGTCTGCTGGTACACACCGGCCCAATCACGGGGCCTGAGGGTGACGGCCTCCCGGGTCTCGGGGTCTTCGAAGCGGACCTCCTGCAGCCCTTCGAGCGTCACTTCGCCCGGGTCCATCACGTGCAACACCAGGACCTGGTGCCCCCGGTGCCTGAGGAACTTGAGCGCCTTGAGGGCTACGTCGCGGTCCATGAGCAAGTCGGAGATGAACACCACCAGACCCCGACGACGAAGTAGACTCACCACTCTGGCGAGCGCCGGCCCGGCTGCGGTGCCATGCCCCGCTTCCAACCGGTTCAGTTCCCTCAGCAAGTGGCGCCAGTGGGTCATTCGAGCCTTGGCCGGCGTGACCGACCGCACTTCGTCGTCGAACGTGATCAGGCCGGTAGCGTCACGTTGCCGGAGCAGCACCAGCGCGATGGCCGCAGCCAGGCGCTTGGCGTACTCGAGTTTGGTCAACAGCGTGTCGGGGGATCCGGTCCAGGCCATGGACTTGCTGACGTCCAACACGATCATGGCCCGCAGGTTGGTCTCTTCCTCGAATTGCTTGACGTAGAGGCGGTCGTTGCGACCGAGAACCTTCCAATCGATGTAACGCAACTCGTCGCCGGGCTGGTACATACGATATTCGGCGAATTCCACCGAGAACCCCCTCTTGGGAGATCGGTGCAATCCGGTGAGAAACCCCTCCACTACGCCCTCGGTCGACAACTCCAGGCCCCCCAAACGGGAAACCTCAACCGGGTCCAGCAGATCTAGCCGCATGTGATCGCGTATTGCCTCCAATAGCGGGCCCGGAACCTAGGCGAGTCACCCCCAATGTAAAAGCGGGGTTCCCGCACCTACGCCCTAGGCCCTACGCCCTCACCTCACGACGACATGGCCGACGCCGTTGTGTCAGTCCGCAAATATCTATCCGACAATGAGTTATGGGAACCGGCCAAGTGACCCGGTCGGCAACGAAACACCACCCGGCGGGCGACCGTACCATTGAGTGGAGGCCGTTAGGCTGTTCCGGTGGCTGCCGGTCCGGGGACGGGCCATTAGCTTGCAGCCGCGAACAGAATTCGCCCAACCCAAGACAAGAGAGACCCTGATGAAGCCAACGTTGTTCCGCGGTCTGCTGGTGGCAGTATTTGCCTCGGCAGCAGCCAGCCCCCTGACGGCCCAGATGGCCGCTCCAGCTAAACCCACCAGCGTGATCACGCCCGACGCCATCTACCAGCATCTCAGCGTCATCGCCGACGACTCGATGATGGGGCGTGACACACCAAGCGCCGGCCTCGACATGACCGCCCAGTACGTTGCCGACCAGTTCGCCAGCATTGGCCTCAAGCCCGGCGGGGAGAACGGCACCTGGTTCCAGCGCTACCCCATATACCGGATGAAATTCGACGCCGAGAATTCCCACGTCGGGTTCATGATGGACGGAACAGACACGCACGTGTCCTTCACCACCGATGCCGCTCGCTGGTTCGGCGATATCCCCTCAGAGGAAGTTCACGGATCTGTTCTGTTGGTCGGCGGGATGCTCGATGCGGGTGAAATCAACAAGCGATGACCAATTCCGGGTGGGGCTCTTTGCGCTCTACGGCGCTGGCCCCGTTGCCATAGTTGCCGTGTCGCCTCGCTCGGACACCGAGTTCGCCAGCAGGATCGAACGTCAAGATAGGCCTCGGACCGCGCTGGAGCTCTCTGTGGAGGACGCGACGCCGGTCGTCGAGATTCGGGAGGCGGCCCTGACTGACTTGGCCACCGCGACCGGGCTTGTCTATGCCACGATCCGAGCCGCCGATGGTCTGGTCACCCAGGACTTACCGGGTCTCATGATCGGCGTGGACCTCAAGGAAACCACCCTGGAGGAGTCCACCGCACCCAACACCATCGGCATCCTCGAGGGCCGCGATCCCAACCTCAAGAATGAATACGTAGTGTACTCGGCGCATATGGATCACCTCGGCATCCGGTCGGGCCAGGCGGATTCGATTTCAAACGGCGCCGACGACGACGCCTCTGGTACCGTCGGTATCCTGATGCTGGCCGAGGCGTTTGCCAAGGCGGAAACCCGGCCGAGTCGCTCGCTCCTGTTCATCACGGTGAGCGGAGAGGAGAAGGGACTGTGGGGGAGCAGCTATTTTGCGAACCATCCCACCGTACCGGTGAACGACATGGTGGCCAACATCAACATCGACATGATCGGCCGCAACTGGCCCGACACCATCGTGGCTATCGGCAAGGAGCACTCCGACCTGGGCGAGACGCTCAACCGTGTGAATGGCGAACACCCGGAACTCAACATGACGGCCATCGACGACATCTGGCCCGAAGAAAATTTCTACGGTCGATCGGATCACTACAACTTCGCCCAGAAGGGCGTGCCGATCCTGTTCTTCTTCAACGGCGTCCACGACGACTACCACCAAGTGTCCGACGACATCGACAAGATCGACACCGAGAAGATGAGCCGCCTCATTTCCCTGCTCTATTACCTCGGGGAGGACATTGCCGACACGCCGGAGCGGCCGCAGTGGAACCCGGATAGTTATAAACAAATCGTAGAAGGGGCGTAGGGCGTAGGGCGTGGGGGTGCGTAGTGCGGTGTGCGGTGTGCGGAGAAACAGCCGCCCGCCGCCAGTCACCCAGTAAGAGGCCGTGATCGGGGCGAACCCGTTCACGGCCTTCTGTTGTTCCTGCCCTCGCTGCTCCCGCCGCCCACGCTGCCCTCGCTTATATTCCCCGCATGCAATCCGCCCACATCCGCAACTTCTGTATCGTGGCCCATATCGACCACGGTAAATCCACCTTGGCCGACCGTCTCATCGAGTCGACCCATGCGGTGGAACGGCGCCTCATGCGCGACCAGTTGCTGGACACCATGGACCTCGAGCGGGAACGTGGCATCACCATCAAGTTGAACGCCGTCCGCATGGAATACAACGCGCCTGGCGGGGAGGCGTTCGAACTCAACCTGATCGACACTCCGGGACACGTCGACTTCACCTACGAGGTGTCACGGTCCCTGGCGGCCTGCGAGGGAGCCATCCTGGTGGTAGATGCCACCCAGGGAGTCCAGGCGCAGACCATCAGCAATCTGTTCCTGGCGCTCGACGCCGACCTCGAGATCATTCCGGTACTCAACAAGATCGACCTCCCCGGCGCCGAGCCCGACCGCAGGGCGCAGGAAATCGTTGATCTCATCGGCGGCACAGCGGCCGACATCCTGGCCGTATCGGCTAAGGAAGGCACCGGTATCGACGCCCTGCTTGCCGCCATCGTGGAGCGGGTCCCGCCGCCAACGGGGGATCCACAGGCGCCCCTCAGGGCGCTGATCTTCGATTCCTACTTCGACAAGTACCGCGGCGCCATTCCCAGTATCAGGGTGGTCGACGGCACGCTCAAGGAAGGCATGAGCATCGTCTTCGGATCCCATCCCGAAGATGAATACACCGTGGCGGAGGTGGGCTACCTGCAACTGGGACAGCAGCGGACCGGTTCGTTGACTGCGGGAGAAGTCGGCTATCTGGTAGCCAGTCTGCGGGAAGTGGGTGACGCCCGCGTGGGCGACACGATCATCGACGCGGAGCACAGCGACACGCCTCTCCTCGAAGGTTACCGGGAAGTGCGCTCGATGGTCTTTGCCGGGCTGTATCCCACCGACTCCGACCAGTACGAGGCGCTGCGGGATGCCCTGGAAAAACTGGTGCTCAACGACGCCAGCCTGCACTACGAACCGGAATCGTCCACCGCGCTTGG
>JBDHMR010000520.1:0-2206 GCA_039656035.1 Gemmatimonadota bacterium | reverse complement strand
GCTCCCAATCCGTTTGCTGCTCATAGTCCCGCTCGGGCTGCTCTTCGCCTGCGGCGAGCCGGCGCCGACCGATACAGGAACGCTACCCCGTCCTCGGGCTGACACGCCGTTCGAGTACTCGCTATCGTTCGCGCCCACCGACCCAGTCTATGGCACCGGCGGGTTGGTCCAGGGCGTGGGCGCTACTTGGAGTTGGAGTTCAGGAGGCGCATTCGTACTGGAGTTTCCGGTAGCCCAGGTGGCGGGTACGCCGTTCAGCGGGACAGAACTGGTACTCACCCTGACGCGGTATCCGTCTGGTGTGGGGACCTTACCCGATTCGGGCCAGTACGACATCGGTCCTGACACACCCGAGTTCAATGGACGCGCCTGGCTCAGGGATCCGACCCGGGTCTGGTACACCGATCTACCAGGTTTTCTGGTTATCCGCGAGTTGCACCCGGATGGACGGGTGGAGGGTTTCGTGGCGCTCCAGTTCATTCGGGATGAACGGGACGAGGCCCGGCGATTGCACTTCTTCCGAGCAACGGTTTCGGGGTTATTCACCGCCGCTGCCGTCGCCAACTAGGTGCCGTAGCGTCGTCTCGTTATTCGTATCTCAGCGCTTCTATTGGATTGAGCATCGAGGCCCGGCGTGCGGGCCAGATCCCGAAGAATAGTCCCACCCCGGCGCTGAAGGCGAAGGCCAAGCCGATGGCCGGGATCGAAACGAGCGTGTTCCAATTGGCGAAGTAGGCCAACGCCATGGCGCCTGCCGTGCCGAGGATGATCCCTATCACACCGCCAAGGATGCACAGGGTCAGGGCCTCCACCAGAAACTGGAGGAGGATATTGGTGCGCGTGGCTCCCATGGCCTTCCTAATGCCGATCTCCCGCGTGCGCTCCGTGACCGACACCAGCATAATGTTCATGATGCCGATACCTCCGACCAGGAGGCTCACGCCGGCGATGCTGGCCAGCAGGTAGGTGAAGACCTCCGTAGCCTCCTGCCTCGTTGCCATGATGCTGTTGAAATCGAATAGCCGGAAATCGTTGTCCTTGCCGGGGGGGATTTTGTGCTCCCGTCTCAGCACCACTTCTACGTCCACCATGCCCTGGTCGAGGGAATAGCCCTCGGCCACCTCGACGGTGATGGATCCGAGTCGCTCGCTGCCGAACACTCGGTACTGTGCAGTCTTGACCGGAATGAGTACCCGCTCGTCCGGATTGGAAAAGGACCCGGTGGCACCTTTCTCGGCGAACACACCGATGATGTCGAAGGGAATGCCCTTGATGAAGATGCGTTGATTGATCATGGCGGCGGGGTTGGCGTCGAGCATCTCTGGGACAGCGTAGCCCAACACCGCCACCCGTTTCCGAGCTTGGTCATCACCCTCAGTGAACATCCTGCCGTGGGCGACCTGGTACCGGTTTACCTCGTCGTAGTTCGGTGTGCTTCCCACCACGCTCACGTTGATGTTGGTATTGGCAAATTTTATCTGCTGGTTGCCGCGGATCTCCGGTACCACGGCACTCAACATCCTGGCGTCTCGGGCAAGGGCGGTGGCGTCGTCGGTGGTGAGCGCTGCCCGCTGGGCTGAGGCGACGCCACGGGAGCGCGACTGGCCGGCGAAGACCGTCAGCTTCCGCGCGCCCAAGGCGTCAATCTGCTCTTCGATGGATCGTTGAGCCCCCGTGCCGAGGGCCACCATGGTGATGACGGCTCCGACGCCGATGACTATTCCGAGCATCGTGAGGGCGGCGCGCAGCAGGTTGGCCCGGATCGATGCGAGCGCGACGGCGATAGTTTCTCCTAGAAGCATGGCCGGCTACTTCTTCTTCGACATGCCGGGCAGGCCGCCAACGGTGAATCGCTGGATGCGTTCCTGGAACGCCTGCTGGCTCTGAACCAAGCTGGCACTGGGAAGTACCAGGACTGAATCGTCTGCCGTTAGGACGGAGACGACCTCGCTGTAATCCAGGTCTGTGAGCCCGGTCCTGACGTTCACCGGTTCAGGTCGCCCGTTGCGCCACACGAACACGACGTAGTTGCCTCCGAACTGGTACTCGTTCGAGCTGCCGCGGCGCCGGCCGCCGCCTCTCTGTCCTCCGCCCATGGCGGAGCGCAGCTTGCGCATGATGGCCATTTCCTCGGAATTCGGTTGCTTGCCGCTGCGGAATTTCTGGAAGATCGCCTCGACCTGGCTGCGGGTGACTCCTTCGGGAA
>JBDHMR010000519.1:0-2207 GCA_039656035.1 Gemmatimonadota bacterium | reverse complement strand
GACACCACATCGATGTGGCTTTACCAACTCCTCGCTGTAGCGCTGTTGGGCTCCGTTGCACCGCTCGCGGCCCAGGAAAGTGGCCGGGCCGAGCTGGTGGGCCAGGGGACCGTATCCAGCGACCGGGGTGACACCTTCCCAGCGGTGAGCCCCGACGGACAGGTGTTGTATTTCTCCCGGGTCAAGGAGGGGCGCGGCTGGTCCGACCAGGTCTTGATGCTTAGCGAATGGCTGGATAATGCCTGGAGCGAGCCCGAGGTGCTCCCCTTTTCAGGAACGGCCGCGAGTGATCGCGCGCCCCGGCCCACTCCCGAAGGCGATTGGGTGATCTTCATATCGAATCGTCCGTTGCCCGGTGCGGAGGGGGCCGACGCGAGTGCACGCCGCGACTACAACCTGTGGGTGGCGCGCCGAGACGACGAGGGGCACTGGTACGGGCCGGTCCCGCTCGCGGGTGAAGTAAACACCGAAGCCTCCGAGGCTCACTCCTCGCTCACCGAGGATGGCGTCCTGTATTTCTCCTCGCGGCGGGACGGCGGCCACGGCAAGGGAGACATCTATCGCGCCCACCGCGAAGGCGACGAGTTCACCGGAGTAGAAAACCTAGGCCCGCCCGTCAACTCTGCGCAGAGCCAGTCCGATCTGTGGGTCAGTCCCTTCGGAGAGTGGATGATCCTGGTCATCACCGACCACCCCGACGGTTTCGGCGGTGACGATCTCTACCTCAGCGAATTTCGCGACGGCACCTGGTCCAAGCCCCGCAACCTGGGTCCCGCCGTCAACACCGCCGAGTACGAGTACGGGCCTTACATGGATCCCACGGGAACGTGGCTGTACTTCACCAGCCATCGATCAGGTGATGGGGATATTTACAGGATTCGGTTGAGAGAGGTGTTGGAGCCCTCTTAGCCCTCCTATTACGCTCCTTCGAGCGCTCCCCGCTCGAGGGCCATCCGAACATCCTTGAAGCGAATCAGCTCCTCATGCTTCTCATCCCACAGCGCCAGCGCCATGGTCTTGATTCCCTGGGCCACGGTTATCCGGGTGGCGTTTTGTAGTTCAGGAGTGGCAGCCAGGCACTCGGGGAGTTTGTAGTTGGGGATGCGGGCGCTGATGTGGTGCACGTGGTGCAGGCCGATGTTGGCGGTCAGCCATTGCAGCGGCTTGGGGAGGACCAGATGGGAACTGCCGTGCAACCCGGCCTCGAAATAATCCCATTGGGGGTGGTCGTACCAGTAAGTCGTCTCGTATTGGTGCTGGACGTAGAACAGCCACACTCCCAGCGAGGCGCTGAACAGGGTGATGGGGACTTGCACCATCAGGAAAGGAACCAGCCCTATCGTCAGCCAGGCCACCACCAGCACCGAAACCAGCGCCACGTTGGTCCACCATACCGAGCCCCACTCCCGCTTCCACGAGTGGGGGATGTCCCACGGATACCGGTGCTTGACGATGAAGTGGAACAACGGGCCGATGAGGAGCAGGATCAGGGGGTTGCGGTAGACCCGGTAGGCGAGGCGCTGGTTCTTCGGGAGGGCCATATATTCCCGCAGCGTCTTGGTGTCGATGTCGCCGAAGCCGCGGAAATCGAGATCTCCCGAATGGGCGTGGTGGTAGGCGTGAGTCTTTCGCCAGTAGTGATAGGGCGTCAGCGTGAGGACGCCGATGACGAAGCCGACGGCGTTGGCCAGCTTTTGCGACTTGAAGAACGACCCGTGCCCGCAATCGTGCTGGATCATGAACAGCCGCATGAGGAACCCGGCCGTTGGCAGCGCCAGGAGGAGGGTGAGCCAGTACCCCACCCCTAGGCTCCAGAACGTGGCCAGCCACAGACCGACGAACGCCGAGGCCGTAACGGTAAGCTGCACGATGCTACGGCGTCGGTCGGGGCCGTAGTACGGGGACAGCAACTCGTTCCACCGGCGGGCGGTGTCCTTGGTGCTCATGGGACCTCATCGCGAGTATGGACGACACAAAGCTAAACGGCCCGGACGGCAGCCGAAACTCCCAGTGGGGCGGTCCGTAGAGACAGGAGGCCCGGTGTGCCTGTGATCTCCGGGCCGCTTTGCTATCTTCCACGGCTTCATGCCCTTGGACCCGGTCGATGAACCGGTGCCTGGGTAGTAGTGTGTTCAGCACCTCAACCAAGGATTGACGATGCATCGGACTCGTTCATTTCTGCTTGCCGCCCTCGCTGTCGCGGTGGC
>JBDHMR010000518.1:0-2215 GCA_039656035.1 Gemmatimonadota bacterium | reverse complement strand
TTGGGTGTTGTCACCACCGTGGTCCACTGTCCGGTGAGGGCCAGCAGCAAGGCGTATCCCAGGAGAATGATCCACGGCTGGGTTGCCGCCCGCCAATCCGTCCACAACACGTAGATGCCGACGGCCGGCACGGCCAGGATCCCCATCATGTGGTTGGTGGACGACAGTGCCATGATGTACATGATCAGGACCAACCACCGGTCACGGTGGGGTCCTGGCTCGTCGTCGCCCCAGTGCACCGCCAGCCAGGTCACCAGAGCAATCGAGAAGAGCGACACGGTGTACACTTTCTCGTTGACGGTCGACTGGTTCCACACGGTCCACGAGAACGCCGACACCACGATGCCGCTCGTTGCGGCCACGAGGCGGGCCCAGCGCACCGGGACGATGTCCTGGAGCCACCGGTCCGCCACCAGGAACCACAGGCCCGCGGATGCGGCCGAAGTAACCGCGGCGAACAGGTTGAGGCGGACAGCGTAGGACGCGGCCAGCGGCAGCAAGCCGAAGGCGTGGGCCAGGACGGTGAACAACGGGTTGCCCGGCGGATGGGGGATGCCCATGACCTTGGCTGCGGCGATGTACTCCGACGTGTCCCAGAACGCGGTAGTCGGAGCCAGTGTCAGCAGGTAGAGGACGAATACGCAGGCAGCAACGGCGGCGGCCCAGCCGTATGGCGGGGAGGGTCGGGAGTCGGTCATGGGTACCGGTTGTCTGGACTCGTTAGTGTCGGAACTGGCGCGTGCCGGTCAGCACCATGGCGATGTCGTGCTTATCGGCGGCGGCAATGACCTCTTCGTCGCGGATGGACCCGCCGGGCTGGATGATGGCCGTGACGCCGACTTTGGCGGCCTCCTCGATGCCGTCGGGGAACGGGAAGAAGCCGTCGGAAGCCAGCACGCTTCCGGTGGTGTCGTGCCCCAGTTGGGTGGCCTTGTGAGCGGCGAGGAACGCGGCATCCACTCGGCTGGTCAGCCCGCCGCCGATGCCGATGGCGGCTTCGTTCTTGACGATGACGATGGCGTTGGACTTGACCGGTGCCGAAGCCGTCCAGGCGAACCGTAGGTCGATCCACTCCTGCTCGGTGGGGGGTCGGTTGGTGGCCACTCGCCACTTGTTTTCGTCACTGTCGAATTGGAACCGATCCTGGACCAGAAAGCCTCCGCGGACGTACTTGGTTTCCAGGCCACGCTCGCCTCTGTTCGTCGGGATCTCGACCAACCGCAGGTTCCTCTTGGATCGGAGCACGGCCAGGGCTTGGTCGTGGAAACTCGGCGCGGCCACGACCTCCAGAAACAACTCGAGCATGGCCTCGGCGGCTTCCTCGTCTACCACCGTGTTGTAGGCAACCACGCCCCCGAAGGCCGACACCGGGTCGGTCGCCAACGCCTTGGTGAAGGCATCGGCCGCGCTGTTCCCCAGAGCGATACCACAGGGTGAGGTGTGCTTGATGACGGCGCAGGCCTGGCGAGCGGACCACAATGAAGCAGCGGTCACCGCCGAGTCCAGGTCGAGGATGTTGTTGTAGGACAGTTCCTTGCCGTGCAGTTGTTTCATGTCGCGGATGCCGCGCGGTTCTTCGGTTACGTACAAGGCGGCTCGTTGCGAGGGGTTCTCGCCGTATCGCAACATCAACTGGCGTTCGAAGGTGCCGCCGAGTAGTCGGGGCAGGCCTTCTTCTTCGATGGGGAGGTATCGGGCGATGGTGGCGTCGTATTCGGATGTGTGAGAGAACACTTTGGCGGCCATGTCTCGCCGAAATTTCTGTGATATGGCTCCCGTCTTCAACTGTTCGAGTACCGTCTCGTAGTCGGTCGGATCCACCACGGGGAGGACCCACTGGTGGTTCTTGGCGGCGGAACGCAGCAGAGATGGGCCGCCGATGTCGATGTTCTCGATGGCGTCGTCGAAGTCCACGTCGGCCTTGGCAATAGTGGCGCGGAAAGGATAGAGATTGACCACCACCAGGTCGATTGGCGTTATGCTCTGTTCTTCCAACGTCGTCATGTGTTGCGGCGTGTCACGCCGGGCCAGGATGGCGCCGTGGATGAGAGGGTGTAGCGTCTTGACGCGGCCGTCGAGCATTTCCGGGAAGCCGGTTACCGCATCGACGGCAGTAACAGTCAAACCGGAATCTACCAGAAGCTGCTTGGTGGCCCCGGTGGAAATGATGTCCCATCCCATATCGATCAGGCCACGGGCGAACTGGACAACGCCG
>JBDHMR010000517.1:0-2217 GCA_039656035.1 Gemmatimonadota bacterium | reverse complement strand
TCTGGTTGTTGGTCTGGCGGCGGTGGCCGTGTTCCTGGTTGTCCGCATCAAGCACCGCGAGGAACGCGATCTGGCCCGTATCATCATCGACGAACGGGCGGAGGAATGCCACGAACAATGACTGCCACGAATAACGAATAATGAAACTTGTGCATTCATATCATTATTCAATATTCGTGGCAGTCATTATTCGTGGCATTCACTTGTAGCATCCATCGATCAGATCTCCGCAACGGTCCATGATGACCGCCCGTTTCACTTTCAACGTGGCACTCAGCTCCCCGCCGGCAATCGTCCACTCACTCGGCACCAACGCGAAGCGCTTGACCTGCTCGACCTTGCCGAGCCTCTGATTGGTACGTTCGACCTCGCGGGCAAACAGCTCTACCACTTCGGGCTTGCCGACGGCGTTTGCCATGTCCTCAAACGGGACGCTGTGTGCTTCACACCAGGCACGGAGCGCGCTGGATTCTGGGACGATCAGGGCCGCCACGTATTTCCTGTTTTCACCCAGAATCATGATGTACTGAACGAGCCCACTCCGTTTGAATACGTTCTCCAACGCTTCAGGTGCGATGTACTTGCCACCGGACAGTTTGAATAGGTCCTTTTTCCTGCCCGAGAGTTCGAGAAAGCCGCCTTCTGTGATGTTGCCTAGATCACCTGAGTGCAGCCACCCGTCGGCATCGATCGCTTCGGATGTCAGATCGGGGCGTTGGTAGTAGCCCATCATCACGTTGGGCCCTCGAATCAAAATTTCCCCATCATCAGCGGTCCCAACTTCGACTCCGGGGATCGGTAGGCCAACTGTGCCGAGCCGTCTTTCCGCGGCCTCGCACCGGTTCACGGTCACGAACGTGGTCGCCTCCGTCATGCCGTAGCCTTCGAGCAAGGTCATCCCGGCTGCGTTGAACAAGCGAATCAGGCTGGGATCGAGGGCCGCTCCCCCGCTCAGGACCAACTTGACGCAGCCTCCAAGCGCGTCCCGCCACCGGGCGAAGACCGTTCGGTTGGCCAGCCACAGCGTGAGAGCGGATAGACCCAACGGTGGGCTGTTTTCGTCGTAGGAGAGTCCGACGCGTAACGCTGAGAACAGCAGCCGTCGCCTGAAACCACGGAGACTGTTTCCTCGTGCCTCTAGTGCCTCATGCTGTTTCTCGATAAGGCGTGGCACGGCCGTGAAGTAGTGTGGCCGTACCTCCATGAACGCTTCACGAATGGCATCGAAGTCATCCAATAAGTAGATCGCGGCACCTGAAGCGAGATAAGCGTAGGCCACTAATCGTTCGAAGCTGTGGGAGAGCGGCAGGAAACTGAGGGCCCGGTCGCCGGGAGTGAGCGGGATAGTCCTGGTGATTGCGGCAACGTTGCTCACGATGTTGCCGTGACTGAGCATTACCCCCTTCGGCGTGCCCGTGGTACCCGACGTGAAGATGATGGTCGATAGTTGATCCGGTGTGACGGTCGCCCGCCGGCCTTCCAGCCGATCGGAATTCGATGTCGACCGTGCCAGGAGTCTTCCCCAAGCGTCGTCCGTCGTGGACGGCACCAACAGGTGGACGTCCTTCAGGGCCGGCAACTGTGGTCGGAGCGTCGATACACGGTCGGCGAGTTCCTTGTTTCCCACGAAGCATCTGCCGGCTTTCGTCTCCGTCAAGATGAAGCGGTAGTCGTCGTCGCTCGCTGTCGGGTGGATCGGAACCGTGACCGCACCGATTTGTTGGACCGCCAAGTCCATGAATAGCCAATCTGGTGAGTTTCCGGCGAGGAGGCAGACCGCTTCGCCGGGAGCCGTACCCAATTCCAGCAGGCCCAGGCTCATGGCGTCGACCCAGGCTATTGCATCGGATGGGGAGTATTCTCGCCAGGTGAACCCGTTACCGGCCGGGACCCTGGCCGCCGCGCAAACCGATCCCCCGAACCGCGCCTGGTTGAAACGCAAGAGATCGAAGGTGCGGTCGTAGTCACTCACGCCGCTCGCTCGACTCGCGCCCGAGACCCAAGGCACGCATGATCTTCCGCTTCATGCGTACCGGATGGCTGCGCACCAAGAGTGCCAGGAGTGATGGCGCGATCCGCTGCAAGTGGGCGCTCCAGACCTCCACCCCGCCGATCAGGACTTCCCGGCGCCCAGCCGCGACGGCCCGCAACAGGCGCCGAGCACACACTTCCGGGGGCATCGCTCGCTGATACATCGACAACACCTTCCCATAGTGT
>JBDHMR010000516.1:0-2225 GCA_039656035.1 Gemmatimonadota bacterium | reverse complement strand
TGCATCTGGTCCACATCATAGAGGAAGGGCTGGACGACTACTAAACAGCACTTGTGATGAATGACGAGCCCCCCGGACGCCGTGACGTCCGGGGGGCTCGTCTCATCTCAGATCGGGCCCCGAGTGGAGGACGCTGCTACATGCCCAGCAGTGGGATCCCTATACCGAAGTTCAGATGGATATCGTGCGGGGTCGTCGATTCAGTTTCCGGGGGCAGGCACACTAGGGCCGGATCCAGGTTGTAGAGGAACGAGCGCCGCGCGTTGCACGGCCTCATCGTCGATCTCGATGTCGTAGTCCGTCGCCAATCCCTGGTACAGCGTATCCTTCGCTCGCTCGCTCCGCATCCTATTGTAGTCCAGCACCAGCCGGTCCCTGATTTCCGTGTAGTCCGGGACGCGACCCTCCTCGCGCTCCACTATGTTGACGAGATGAAGACCGTAGCCCGACGCAATGGGGCCGTGCCAACCAGGTTCCAACTCCATGACGGCCTGGGCGAATCGGTCGCCGAATGCCCGCTGGACTTCCTGCGGTGAGCTGAGGGGATAGTCGTACTGCAACATGAAGCGGTCGCCCATGCTCGAGGCGGACCGAGGCTGGGGAGATTGGCCCTGAATATCAGCCAGGACTGCCTGAGCGTCCTGGGTTGCCGAGCTGCCCCGCCGGTCGACGTTGAAGTAGACGTGGCTGAACCCGATCCGCGGCGGGAAGCGATAGTCGTCGGGGTTTTCCTGGAAGAACTCCTTCAGTTCCTGGTCGGTGGGATCGGCCAGCAGCGCCAGGTCCTGGGTCAGCATCTCCATCTTCTGGACCATGCGGCGGCGCACCACAATGTCGTTCTCGTCCAGTCCGACGGCCAACGCTGTCCGATATAGCACCTCTTCCCGCACGCGGGCGTCGACCAGGGAACGCAGTTCCTGCTCGGTCGGGGGCCGGCGCCACTGTCGCTCCCAACCCATGACCAGCAGTGCCACCTCGGCTTCACCGATCTGGATGCGGCGGGACTCGTCCTGCTTGAAGGCGTCGCTCGCGTAGGCGTAGACGCCGAAGAGAACGGCGCCGAGGAGGGCAAATTGTATCAAGGGGTCGCGGAAGAGCTTCATTGGACCCGCTCCTGTTCGAGCACCTCGATCGACCGCAGTTTCCAGATTCCATCCACGGGAACGACTCCTATGTTGGCGTCATAACGGTTCTGCCGGAAATGGCGGTGGCCGAAATGGGTCACCATGCCCCCGACGGTCCAGGTCGCGCGCACCAGGAATCCCGAATCCAGCGATGAGATATCGCGCGCTTCCAGCACCTCCACTGCCTCCACGCGTGCCTGGGCGCCGCCCCGCTCCTCGGCCTCCAGTGCCCGGCGCTGCTGCAGGTAGACCTCCGTCAACGTCTCACCGGTGACGGTTACCGCCAGCCGGTCGTAGATCAGGGCTTCCTCCCGAAACTCCAGCGCCCGGTAGATGTTGGGCAACACGCCCGAGAGAATGCGGCGCGCCTGGCGCTCGGAGGGCCGACTTCCCGCCGTCCATGGGAGAGCAACCGCCGTCTCCACCAGCGGGCCGATCAGAAAACTGAGCGCCAGCATGACGCGAGCGGCGGTGAAGGACCATACCCGGCGTTTGCCACGGACGCCGGCAACGAGGAGGACGATCGCGAGAGCAAGCAGTGGCAGCGACAGGACCGGCAGCGGCAGACGGAGCGGCTCCACCGGCACGGCGCTGATCGCCGGCACCGGGTCCTCCATCAGCGCATTCTCCCAGGTGAGTGTCGGCTCCGCCAGGGTGAGCAGGATGTTGGCGACGTTTTCGGGATCGATCACCGTCGCGGGAATGGCCGATATCGCTGCCGGAAAGGCCTGCCACCCGAGAGACACCGCCTCCGCCATGCCGGCTGCCGGATAGTTCAAAACGACGCCCACCACCGCTTCGGCGACGGGCTCTGGAATCGGCGAGCTGCGCGGCAGGGCGCCCGTCGGGTCGACCAGCATGAAGTTGGCACGGGGCAAGGAAGGTTCGGTGCGCTCGCCATCGATCAGCACCACCGTGCCGGTGCGGACCAACTCCACCAATCGCTCTGTGAGGGCCGGCTGAGCCTCCGGTTCGAGGATCGACTCGGGATCCAACCCGAGATGTTGCGACAGGCCGACCAAACGAACCATTACCTCGTGCCGCACGACAAACGGTTCCACTGTCAGGAAACTCTGGATAGGGGCATTCGGCGCCGCGGCG
>JBDHMR010000515.1:0-2248 GCA_039656035.1 Gemmatimonadota bacterium | reverse complement strand
TCGACCAGGGCCGGGACGTGATGGCCGTGCCCGGTCCCATAACCAGCCCCACTTCCGTTGGCACCAACAAACTCATCCGCGACGGCGCCATGCCCCTCCTCATCACCGACGATCTCCTCGAACTGTACGGCCTCCAGGCGGCCGCCGGGAGGGAGCAAGCACCCTCCAAACCGATCCCCCAACTCTCCGCCGAAGACGCCCAACTGGTCGCCGTGCTCGGTGCCGCCCCAGTGCAGCTGGACGTACTGGCTGAAACGGTCCGCCAACCGGTGGCCGCCGTGTTGGACCGGTTGTGCGCGCTCGAGCTTGATGGAGTGGTGGAGCAGAGGGCGGGGCGGTTGTTCGTGAGGTTGTAGGACAGGGTGCGTTGTGCGTCGTGCGTCGTGAGCAGAGATTCTCGCCCTCGGTGCCCGACGCACTACGCACAACGCACTACGCACTCTTACCTTTAGTAATGCACCTCTACCTCCACATCCCCTTCTGCGTCCGCCGGTGCAGCTATTGCGATTTTGCCATTGCGGTGCGGCGGAAGGTTCCGTCGGCGACTTACGTGGACATGGTGTTGGCAGAGTGGCGGATGTGGCGTGAGAGCGGAGTCGGACCATCGATCGGCGAGCTGGCGACTCTCTATTTGGGCGGAGGGACGCCGTCGCTTTTGGCGCCGGAGGAGATGGAGCGGCTAGTTGGAACAATACTAAAGGACGCTCCTCTCGAGGATGGCGCCGAGGTGACTTTGGAGGCCAATCCTGACGACGTAACCAGGGAACGGGTCGCGGCATGGGTTGGGGCGGGTGTCAATCGTGTTTCGCTGGGGGCGCAGAGTTTTTCGCCTGCGGCGCTGTCGTGGATGCATCGCAGTCATGAGCCTGAGCAGGTCGGGCGAGCGGTGGCGTATTTGCGAGGTGCCGGTATCGAGGACGTATCGCTCGATCTGATCTATGGACTGCCCGCCGAGATAGAGCGCGTGTGGGAGGATGACTTGGCTCGGGCGCTGGCGCTGGAGCCCACGCACTTGTCTTTGTACGGACTGACGGTGGAAGCACATACGCCGTTGGCGAAGTGGATCGGCCGTGGACGGGTACACACCGCCGCGGACGAGGTACACGCCGCCGAGTTTCTTACTGCTCACCGGGTGCTCGAGGTCGAGGGTTTCGACCACTACGAGGTATCCAACGCCGGCCGACCCGGCCACCGGGCCCGTCATAATTCGGCCTACTGGCGCCGGGCCGACTACATCGGACTGGGGCCATCGGCGCACTCGGCCTGGGGTCGCCACCGGCAGTGGAACGCGCGCCAGTGGGAAGCCTATCGCCAGGTGGTCGGGGAGGGGCGGCAGCCGGTGGCGGGATCCGAGGATCTCACCGACAGCCAGGTCCGCCTGGAGGAAGTCTATCTGGGGCTCCGTACCAGCGACGGTGTGTCGAGCCGGCACATTCCCGAGTCGGTGTCGGGCCCGTGGCGGGACGCCGGGTGGGCCGAGGTGGGCCCGGAGCAGGTTCGGCTGACAGCTGAAGGGTGGCTGAGGCTCGACGCCCTGGTAGGCGAGGTGGCGTGACCGTGGTTAAATTGAAGCCATGACCGGAATGTCTGATCTCACCCCGCGTGAATTGCGGGTCCTGGAAGCGGTCATCCAGATGTACGTCGAAACGGCGGAGCCGGCCGGCAGCCAGGCCGTGGCCCGCCGTTCGGCTCTGGGTGTCTCATCCGCCACGGTTCGCAATACCATGAGCGAGCTGGAGCGGAAGGGATACCTGTTGCATCCGCACACCTCGGCGGGCCGCATTCCCACGGATCTCGGCTATCGGACGTACGTCGACGGCCTGCTGCTGTTTCCCGTTCCGAGCGTGCACGAGCAGCAGGCGCTGGCGGCGGAATTGCCGGGCGCCAATACGGAGATGAAGAACATCCTGCACCGGGCCGCGCAGGTGCTCAGCGTACTAACAATGGAACTGGGCGTCGTCCTGGCGCCTGCGCTGGATCAAGTGATCCTTGAACGGCTGGAACTGGTGCGGGTGTCGTCGGAGCGGTTGCTGCTCATCTTCAACCTGAAGAGCGGAGTGGTCCGCACCATCTTCGTACAGATTCCCGCCACGGTGGCGCCCGAGGCGGTGGACCAGGTCACTCAGGTGTTGAACGAGCGCCTGGCCGGGCTCAGCCTGCAGGAAGTGCGCGGTTCACTGGCAGAACGATTGCGCGACGCGGCGAGTCCAGCCGCCGGCCGAGAATTACTGAACATCTTTCTGGCCGA
>JBDHMR010000514.1:0-2253 GCA_039656035.1 Gemmatimonadota bacterium | reverse complement strand
TTGCTCCATACGAAATAGAATCGCTTCGACTTCGGGTATGTGGGTCGCCTTCGCGATGGATGAAACCCTGGCTCGCATCAATCCGCAGGTCGATGACTGACTATGCCATCGACGGCTCGGCAGAGTTCCTCCTGATGAAAAAGGCGGTAACTCGAACCGCAAGATCGCTCACCTGGACGATTACTGTTGGGAGAAACGCTGCCGTGGTTTATATTATCTCCCGGCTGCGGCTTGAGTACTAATTCGCACCCGACATCGTGTGGCGTGGCCTCCCCCAGAGAAACGAAAACGGTAGCGACAGCTATATAAAGCAGGGATATTCATGATACGAGTTGAAGCACTGACCCGAACCTACGGTGATTTGGCGGCAGTCGATCAGGTCTCCTTCACTATCGGCACGGGAGAGATCGTCGGGCTCCTTGGGCACAACGGCGCGGGCATGACCACCATCATGAAGATGCTGACCGGCTTCCTGGAACCCACTGGCGGTTCCATTGAGATCGACGGTCTGGATATCAATACAGAGCGCCAAGCAGTCCAGCAGCGGATTGGCTACCTGCCTGAAAACGACCCCCTTTACTACGAAATGACGGTGATTGACTACCTCGATTACGCTGCCACGTTGCACGGTGTTCCTGACGCCGAGAGGTCTGATCGGATACGGGAGGCCATCGTCCAGACAGAACTCTCATCCAAGGCAACGGACACCATCGGGACCCTCTCGCGGGGATTTTGTCAGCGAGTGGGTGTGGCACAAGCAATTCTGCATAAGCCCCGGCTGCTCATTCTCGACGAGCCCACCAACGGCCTGGATCCGACCCAGATGCAACATATGCGTGATCTGATCCGAGTACTGGCGCAACACGCCACCGTCATCCTTTCCACCCACATCCTGCAGGAGGTCGAGGCGATCTGTAGCCGGGTCATCATCGTCCACAATGGTCAAAAGGTACTGGATTCCACCATGGGCGAGCTATTGGCCGGCAAACGCTTGCTGGTGGCCGTCGATGCCGGACCAGAGCGTGCGCTGGAACTGCTCAGTGCAGTAAACAACGTTGTGTCGGTGGAGCCAATGACGCAACGCGGGCCGGGACACCGATATGTTCTGGACCTGGGTAACGAAGGCGATCCTGCTGAAGCAGCGCACATCGTTGCCAGCCGAATTGCGACAGAGGGGTGGAAGCTTTATGCCTTGCATCCCGAGCGCCGCGACCTGGAACAGATCTTCAGCGAAATCTCGGCATTGGAACGAACTTCGTTAAGATGAGGACTATTCTGCGAATCGCGCGCAAGGAATTTTCGAGCTTCTTCTCCTCCCCCATCGCCTTTATTTTTCTTGGGACTTTCCTGGCAGTGGCTCTGTTTGTCTTCTTTTGGGTGGAAACTTTCTTCGCGCGTAATATCGCTGACGTACGACCACTGTTCGAATGGATGCCACTGCTGCTGATCTTCCTGGTGGCGGCCGTTACCATGCGCATGTGGTCGGAAGAGCGGCGTTCCGGCACCCTGGAGTTTCTGCTCACTGTGCCGGTCAAAAGCTACCAGATGGTGCTCGGCAAGTTCATGGCGTGCCTTGGCCTGGTGGCGGTGGCGTTGTTATTGACTCTGCCGCTGCCGATGACGGTCAGCCTGCTCGGCCCACTGGAGTGGGGACCGGTGTTCGGGGGCTATCTCGCCACGTTGTTTCTGGCGGCGGCCTATGCGGCTATCGGGCTGTTCATCAGCGCTCGCTCAGCGAACCAGATCGTCAGCTTGATCCTGACGGCGGTGGTCTGCGGCTTCTTCTATCTACTCGGCACGGATGCGCTGACCGGGCTGTTCGGCAACCGGGCCGTGGAGATCCTCAAACTTCTGGGTTCCGGCTCACGCTTCGACTCAATTACGCGCGGCGTCATCGACCTGCGCGATATCTACTACTATTTGAGCCTTGTCGGCGTCTTTCTCACGCTGAACGTTTACGCGCTGGAGTGGCTGCGCTGGGCCGGTAATCCGAGCAATGCCACGCATCGGCGCTGGGGCTTTGTAACGGCGTTGCTCGCGGCCAATTTCCTGGCTGCCAATCTGTGGCTTGCGCCGGTAGCCTGGGCGCGCGTCGACCTGACCCAGAGAAATGTCTACTCGATCTCCGAGACCACTCGCGGCTATTTAGCGCAACTGCAAGAACAGCTCCTGATCCGGGGCTATTTCAGCGCGCGGACGCATCCGCTGCTGGCGCCATTGGTACCGCGGCTGCGTGACCTGCTGGAGGAATAC
>JBDHMR010000513.1:0-4290 GCA_039656035.1 Gemmatimonadota bacterium | reverse complement strand
TACCAGGAAATTCTGGGGGACTTACACAACCTGTTCGGCGACACCAATGCCGTCCACGTGAAGATTGTGGACCATGGCTATGAGGTGACCAACATGGTCCATGGTGACACGGTGACGGACGTATTGTCTTACGTCCAGTATCATCCGGGCGACCTGTTGACCACATTCCGCCGCAAGGTCAACAATGCACCGGGTCTCAGCCGCAGCGAAGCGAACCGGTTCATCGCCGATTACGTCTCCGGCCTGGAGGCGTATACTTACCTTGAAGGTGGGGCTGGGTAGCGGTGGGGGAGGGGCCGAAAACCCCTCCCCGTTCAAATCACCCGCGCTCGGCGAGTGGAACGAACTGGCGTTCGTCGTAGCCGGTGTAGACCTGCCGCGGCCGGGCAATCTTCTGCTCCTTGTCCAGCAGCATTTCCTCCCACTGGGCCAGCCATCCCGGCATACGTCCGATGGCAAACAGGACCGTGAAGTAGTCGGTGGGATAGCCCATGGCCTGGTAGATCAGACCCGAATAGAAATCCACATTGGGGTAGAGCTTGCGGGAGACGAAGTAGTCGTCTTCCAGCGCGATGCGTTCGAGCTCGAGTGCCATCTCCAGTTTGGGATTCAGGCCGGTTTCGGCAAACACCCCGTCAGCGACGCGTTTGATGAGAGTGGCCCGGGGGTCGTATGACTTGTAGACCCGGTGACCGAAACCCATTAGCCGCATCTCGCCCTTCTTGACCCGCTCGATGTAGCTGGGGATGTTGGCCTTGTCGCCAATCACATCCAGCATGGTGAGAACCGCTTCGTTGGCGCCGCCGTGCAGCGGGCCATACAACGCCGCGATCCCGGAGGATATGGCCGAGAACGGGTCTACGTGAGACGATCCCACCGAACGCACTGCGCTGGTGGAGCAGTTCTGTTCGTGATCCGCGTGCAGGATCAGCAGAACTTCCAGCGCCCGCTGCAACACCGGGTTGGGTTCGTGCTTCCCGCCGATGCTGAACGTCATGTTGACGAAATTGCCGATGTAGTCGAGATCGTTGTCCGGAAACACGAAGGGCAGCCCCCGCACGTGCCGGAACGTGAACGCGGCCAGGGTGGGGATCTTGGCCAGGAGCCGGACCTTCTGGAGATACCGGTTGGCCGGATTCTGGATTTCCTTGGCGTCGCGGTAGAAGGTCGACAGGGCTCCCACCGCGCCAAGCAGCATGCCCATTGGATGGGCATCATACAGGAAGCCTTCGAGGAACTTGAGGACCTTGGTGTGCACGTAGGTGTGGTAGCGGATGTCGCTGGTCCACACGTCCAGCTGGTCCTGGTTGGGGAGCTCGCCCACCTGCAGGAGGTAGGCGACTTCGAGGAAAGAGCACGTCTCGGCCAGCTGCTCGATGGGGTAGCCCCGGTACCGCAGGATGCCCCGTTCACCGTCGATGAAAGTGATGGCGCTGCGACACGACGCCGTGTTGGTATACGCGGGGTCGTATGTCATGAGGCCGAAATCGTCGTCGTCGACCTTGATTTGGCGTAAGTCCATCGCCCGGACAGTGCCGTCGGTGATGGGAAGCTGGTACTGCTGGCCGGTGCGGTTGTCGGTTACGGACAGGGTATCGTTTGACACGAGCTGATCCTTGCTCGGATGGTGAAACTAGTGAGGGTAGAGACAACATACCCACTTGAGGGCACCTCACGGAATGGGGTGCGCCGGGGACTTTCCTATCGCTACGCCTCCCCTCCCTCTGTTGGAAGTTCCACGGTGCAGGTGGTCTCGAAGCCGCCCCGGACGTTGTAGACGGTCGTCACGGAGAGCGTCCGGGGTTCGAGGAGGTTGAACAGGTCATCGGCAATACGAGCCGTGGCGTGTTCCTGATAGATACCAACGTTGCGGTAGCTGGTGATGTAGTACTTGAGGCTCTTGAGTTCGACGCAGGCGGCGCCCGGGACGTAGGCGATGATCAGCGTGGCGAAGTCGGGCAATCCGCTGTAGGGGCACACGGCGCTGAATTCGTCGGTTTCCGTGACGATTTCCTGACGCGGCCCTTCGTAGGCAGCACGGAGGCGTCGATGGCCTCTGGTCCCACGAACGGGAGCGAGTGGCCTTCAGGAGTCGGCATGATGGAAAGTAAGACCTGATGGGCGAGACGTAAGAGGGGAATGCTCCCCCGAGCACGGCCTCAACCTTCCCGAACGATCCCCTGTTCCAACCACTCGTACTTGCCCGCCAACTGGTTCTGGGCGACGCGATAGATCCGGACGTCCTCGTTGCTCCAAATGGCGCGGAACGATGCTTTGACGCGGCGCCGGGCGAGGCGGCTGAAGGCGTCCGCCAACTCCACCGGGCTCTGATCTTCCGGATTCTCGGCCACCATGGCCTGAGCCCGTGAACAGGTGGCGGCGATGGCCAGCAACTCGGCACCGATGTCTACCAGACGACCGAGCACGGCCTGGCGTTTCTCGAGCTTGGGGCCGAAACGTACCATGGCGTGGAACACGGTACGGCCCAGCCGGCGGGCCGAACGGTTCACGAACCGCATATGGCCGGCCAGGCGGCCGAACTCGGCGTACCTGGGCCAGCGGCCCCACCCGAGCCACAGTGAGGGGTACCACCAGGCGTAGAACAGTCCCGCCTTGACCATGGCGCCGACTTTCTTCCCGGCCGGGACTTTGGGATTGATCAGGTCACCGGCCACCTTCATGTGGGTGTCGACCGCCTCCCGGGCGATGAACAGCCGCATGATCTCGCTCGACCCCTCGAAAATGAGATTGATGCGGGCGTCCCGCATCATCCGTTCGATCGGATCGGGTCGCGCGCCCCTGCTCTTGAGGCTCTGGGCCGTCTCGTAGCCGCGACCACCCTTCACCTGGAGGGTATCGTCGATGATGCGCCAGCCGGCCTCGGTGTTCCACATCTTGGCCATTGCGGCCTCGAGGCGGATGTCGTGATTCCCCTTGTCGGCCATGAGCGAGGCAAGATCGGACACGGCTTCCATGGCGAAGGTATTGGCCGTCATCCGGCCGATCATCTGCGCCACGGCGTCGTGCTTGCCGACGGGCTGGCCCCACTGCACCCTGGTGGAGGCCCAGTGGCGGACGATTTCCAGGGAGCGTTTGGCGCCGGCCACGGAGGAGGCGGGTAGGGTCAATCGTCCGGTGTTGAGGGTGATCAGGGCGAGTTTGAGACCCTTGCCTTCATCCCACAGCCGGTTTTCGACCGGTACCTTGACGTTGGTGAAGCGGATGATGCCGTTCTCGATGGCGTTCAAACCCATGAAGTCCAACCGCTGGGAATTGTCGACTCCCTCCCAATCGGTTTCCACTATGAACGCGGTGATTTTCCGGTCCCCGGTGATGGCCATGACCACGATGAGGTCGGCGATGGTCCCGTTGGTGCACCATAGCTTTTCACCGTTGAGGATGTAGTGCGTACCATCGTCCGACAGTGTTGCGACCGTAGTCATGGCTGCCGGATCGGACCCGACGTTGTCCTCGGTCAGGGCAAAGGCCGAGATGGCGCCCTTGGCGCAACGCGGCAGGTACTTCTTCTTCTGCTCGGGCGTGCCGAACAGCTTGAGCGGTACCGGTACGCCGATTGATTGGGCCGCGGACAACAGGGCGGTGATGGAGCCGTCTTGACTGGTGACCAAACCGATGGCGTGGGTATAGCTCGTTTGGCTCAGGCCCAAGCCTCCGTATTCCTCGGGGATCTTGATGCCGAACGCCCCGATGTCCCGCAAACCGTCGATGACTTCCTCGGGAATCTTGCCCGCGGCGTCGATCGCGTCGCTGTCGACGTTCTCCCGCATGAACCGCTCGAGCCGTTCCATGAACGGCTTGGCCTTGGCCAGATCCTCTGGTGTCTGCCGCGGATAAGGGTGAATCAATTCGAGGCGGAACCGGCCGTCGAACAACTGGCGGACGAAGCTCGGTGCCTGCCACTCGGTTTCGCGTGCGGCCTCGGCGACCTCGCGCGCCTCTTGTTCCGTGGCGAGTTTGGCCGTCGATGATGGCGGGGGCTGGTGCGCGACGTCAGTCATGAGAGTCTCGATTCTTCGTCATGGGCGGTCGGTGGGACATGATCGTCAGGTAGCGGCGAGCGCGAGTTGGTTGCGAGCACCCTGCACGACAAGTTCAACCACGTGGCGTTTGCGCGATTCGGCGAACCCGGGATCGGTGGGGTCCAATCCCAGCGCCAACAGGACGGTGCGGGAGTGGACCAGCGGGAACCAACACAGACTGATAATACTGAGGAGCAATTGGGCAGTGGCTTCCCGGTGCGAGGCCCCTACTTCCAACTCGGCGCTCATC
>JBDHMR010000512.1:0-2263 GCA_039656035.1 Gemmatimonadota bacterium | reverse complement strand
TTGCCCCAGGTTGCACCGTTCACCGATCTCCGCGCCATCCATGACATGGCAGAAGTGCCAGATTTTGGTGCCGTCGCCGATGACGGCTCCTTCATCTACGAAACTGGACTGGTGCACAAAGTAGTCAGCCATGGGAGCGTGCTCCACCGTTGGATTCGATTTCACCTGTCGGAGAAATGACCTTCACCTCGAGTTCGAGCCGGACATCGAATTGGTCCTGAACACGATCCCGTGAGTGTTCGATGAGCCGGCGGACATCCTCAGACGTGCCTCCACCGAGATTGACGAAATAGTTGGCGTGGAGGGGAGAAACCTGAACCTTGCCGATCGTGTAGCCCTTGAGGCCGGCTGCATCGAGAAACTGTCCCGCCGATTGAAATCCACTGGGATGGCCCCCCGGCGGCAGGGTCGGATTGGTGAAGGTCGAGCCGCAGCAGGGCTGATTGAACGGGGTGCCCCGCTGACGCCACTCGAACAAGTCCTGCACCTCCTGCTGCAACAGCTCAGGATCTGCCGGGTCCAGTACTACTTCGGTTCCCAGCACTATGACCTTCCCAAGCCCGCTGCGGCGATAACTGAATGCCACCTCCCCACGATCCAACACTCGGTCGCGACCACTCGCGTCCACCACAGTGACGCGTTGGACGACGTCGGCCCATTCGGCTCCGTGACACCCCGCGTTCATGAAGACGCCGCCCCCAACCGTGCCCGGCACGCCCACCATCTTGTGGAGCCCTCCGTAGCCGGCCGCGGCCGTTTCCCGCGCGGCCAAGGGTGCCGGCAGCCCGGCACCAAACCACCAGCGGCCGCCGTCTGATCGCACGCTGTCAATGCCCTTGCCGAGCCTTATTACCAGGGCTTCCAACCCGGAATCCGGAAGGAGTACGTTGGATCCCAAACCGAGGGCCAACCAAGGCACCCCGGCATCACGGGCATGCCGAAGAGCAATAGCGACGTCCTCGGGCGTGTCGGGCAAGACGACGGTGCCGGGGCCGCCGATCCGAAAAGTGCTGTAGCCAGCCAGCGGTACGTCTTGCCGTACCTGACCGCGGATGGTCTCACACAGACCGGCGATGAAGCGCGGATCCAGCGCCGTCACACGGCAGATTCCCGAACCGCCGTGGCGAGTTCATGCCATTCCTGGAGCGAGCGCACGGAACCTTGCCGGCTCTTGAGAGCGATGATGGCGTCGCCGGCCGCCGACGCGGCTGACAGCGTCGTGGTGTACGGCACGCGATACTCCAGAGCCGCCCGTCGCATGGCGTAGTCGTCCTTTTGCGTCAGTTTGCCAAGCGGAGTGTTGACCAGGAGTTGTATCTGACCCGATACCATCAGGTCAATGGCATTGGGTCGTCCCTCATGGACCTTGGCGACCGGCCCGGCAGGAATTCCTCGTGCCATGAGGTAACGCCGGGTGCCCTCGGTGGCCAGGATCCGAAAGCCCATCTCGTGGAATCGCCGCACGATCGGGACGACGTCGGCCTTGTCGCGGTCGTTGACGGTGACGCAGATCCCCCCTTCGAGCGGGAGGGCGCCGTCCACCATGATCTGGGCCTTGGCAAACGCCATCCCAAACGAGTCGGCGATGCCCATGACCTCTCCGGTAGAGCGCATCTCGGGTCCGAGGATGAGGTCGACTCCACTGAGTTTGCTGAAGGGGAAGACGGCCTCTTTCACGGTTACGTACGGATGGACGATATCCTCGGAGAGCCCCAATTCGTCGAGCGATTGCCCCATCATCACGCCTGCTGCCAAGCTGGCCAACGGGACCCCGATAGTCTTGGAAACGAAGGGTATGGTCCGGGACCCCCGCGGGTTCACCTCCAGGACGTAGACCACTCCATCCTTTACCGCGTACTGCACGTTGATCAGGCCCACCACACCCAGGCGCTCGGCAAACGCCTTGGTGTAGCTTCGCATCTGCTCCACCTGGTCTTCGGTGATCAAGTACGGTGGCATCACGCAGGCGGAGTCCCCGGAGTGGATGCCGGCGTCCTCGATATGTTGCATCACCCCACCGACAACGCAGCGGCTGCCGTCGGCGATGGCGTCGACATCCGCCTCGAAAGCATCCTCGAGGAACGAGTCGATGAGAACCGGGTGGTCGGGTGACGCGCGAACGGCACGGGAGAAATAGTTGGTGAGCGAATCCTCGTCGTAGACGATCTCCATCGCCCGGCCGCCGAGGACGTACGACGGACGGACCAGCACCGGATACCCGATGCGCGTGGCGATGGCGAGCGCCTCGCTCTCCGAACGCGCG
>JBDHMR010000511.1:0-2272 GCA_039656035.1 Gemmatimonadota bacterium | reverse complement strand
TCAGCGATCTGGAACACACGTCCCTCGAGATCGACGGCGCGCGCGGGGTTCCGGCACTCGAGGGGCTGCTGCTCGACGGCGCGTCCGAGCTTTCGACCGAGGGGGACGGACCCACTGAAGAGCTGGACGTCCCCATCGACGTCGACCTCGACGAAGACGCCGATACCGAGCCCATGGACGCCGTATCGTCCCTCCCTGACGAGCCGGCCGTGGTGCTTGAGTTGGATGAGACGGATGCCCTCGAGGTACCGCTCACCCCCGTAGACATCCCGGCGGTGGAGGAGCCCGCGGAGGTAGAGGCTTCGGCCGACAAAGGCCCGGTAGCGCTGGAATTCCTCCAAGTCGAAGAGCCGGTCGGGCCGACAGTCGAAGAACTCGAGGACAGGATCCTCGACGATCCCGACGACCCAAGGGCGCACCGGGCTCTGGGCGAGGCGTTGATCGCCGGTGGGGATGTGGAACGGGGCACGGAGGAATTGGAGTTGGCCCTGCAACAATACGAGAAGGAGGAGGACTGGGGTCACGCCTGGGACGTTACTAGAGAACTGCTGCAGCTGGAGCCCAACAGGATCGCGTTCTACCAGAAGCGGGTGGAACTGGCGTTCCGATCCGGAGAAAAGTCCCGGCTGGTGGAAGCCTACCTGTCGTTGGGGGATGTCCTGGTGCGGGTGGGCTCGATGCAGAAGGCCATCGCCGTGTACGGCCGTGTTCTGGAGCACGACCCTGAGAATGTCCTGGCCAGCGCGGCGCTTCATTCTCTCGAGCCGGCTGCCGATGCTCCTCCGGCGCCGGTCGTGTCGCCCGCGGCGGCCGAGGTGTCATCGAAATTCGTGGACCTCGGGAAGATGGTACTGGAGACCAAGAAGCCGAAGGACGCGCGCATTCGGGTGCAACGAACCCAGCCCACCGGGGACGAAAGCAAGGACTTTGCCGAGATCCTGCAACAATTCAAGCAGGGCATCGAGGAGACGATCGACGCCGGTGATTTTCAGTCGCACTACGACCTGGGAATTGCCTTCAAGGAAATGGGGCTGCTCGACGAAGCGATCGCCGAGTTCCAGAAGGCGTTGAGGGCGCCGGATGGCCGGCTGCGGACCTCGGAGGCCCTGGGCGTCTCGTTCTACGAGAAGGAGCAGTTCCCTGTGGCCGAGGCCATCCTGAAACGGGCCATCGACTCACTGGCTGGGCCGGACAACGAAAAGATCGGGCTGTTGTACTGGCTGGGCAGGGCTCGGGAAGAACAGGGGAAAAAGCAGGAGGCGATAATCTGTTTCCGGCGCGCCTTGGCGGTGGATATCGATTTCATGGACGTGGGTGAGCGCGTGGAACGGCTGACCGGCGGTGGCGGCGCATGAGCTCATTCGGAATGACACGGCTGAAGCTGGCCGATTTGCAGGAGCATTTACAACCACGGCTCGACGTGGTCCGGGAAGAGTTGGGCCGCATCATCGCGGCGGATTTCCCGCTGATTGCCGAGGTGAATTCACACCTGTTGCAGATGCATGGGAAGCTGTTCCGGCCGACAATGGCGCTGCTGGCTGACGAGGCCACCGGCGGGCCAACGCAGCGCGCGGTGCGATTGGCGGCGGTGGTCGAGTTGATTCACGTAGCCACGCTGGTGCACGACGACTCGGTGGACCACTCCGTGCTGCGGCGGGGCATGCCCACCGTCAATGCGGCGTTCAGCCACCAGATATCCGTCATCATGGGCGACTACCTCTATTCGCGGGCGGTCATCGAGTTGGTGGGGATGGAGGATCTCGAGCCGCTGCGAGTGTTGAGCCGGGTCACCAACGAGATGACCATCGGAGAAATGCGCCAACTGATGGCGCATGATCCTCTCGAGTTTACCGAAGACGACTACGACCTGTTGATCAGGGCCAAGACGGCTTCGTTGTTGTCTGGGGCGTGTGAGGTTGGAGCCCTGCACGCCGCCCCGGAAATTCGCGGCGCGCTGCGGGACTTCGGCATGCACCTGGGCATGGCGTTTCAGGTCATCGACGATCTGCTCGACTACACCGAGGAAGAGTCGGTGACCGGCAAACGGTCGGGCTCCGATCTGCGCGAGCACAAGGTGACATTGCCGCTGATCAACGCCCTTCCCCGGATGAACGCGGAAGAACGCTCGCAGGTCGACTCCTTGATGGCGACCGCCGAACCGACGGACAGGCAGATTGCCGACGTGGTGGCCGCGGTGACTCGGGCGGGCGGTCTCGACTACGCCCGGTCCCGGGCGCAGTCACTGGGGGCAGACGCCGAGAGGCTACTGGAA
>JBDHMR010000510.1:0-2274 GCA_039656035.1 Gemmatimonadota bacterium | reverse complement strand
CGGCCTCGGGAATGTCACCGCCGGTCTCGGCGCCAAGGGCCAGCCAGGCGGCCCACACCAGGGACACTGCCGTCGTCACGGGTGGGAGCCATAGCAATTGCAGGCCGTTCACGTGAGCGCTCGCACGTAGCTTTCCTGACGCCGCCACATGTCGCTGGCGGTGCGCTCATCGCCGTCCGGATGATCGTATCCCAGGACGTGAAGCGTCCCGTGAACAACCAGGCGAATGACCTCCTCGTCGACCGGTATCTCCCGTGCCTCGGCCTCCCTGCTCGCCACCCAGTGGCACACGTAGATGTCTCCCACCAGGTTTCCCGCCGGGTCCGGCAAGGAGAACGCGAGCACGTCAGTGGGACGATCCTGTCCCTTGTATTGCTGGTTGAGGCGACGCATCCGGTCACGGCCCAGGAAAGTCACCGAGAGGGTCGCCCGGCGATCCTCGCCCTCGAGGACGTGGCGCACTGCTCGTTGCACCGACTCGGCGGAGATGGGAAGCTGGCGGCCGCCGACGGCGATTTCAGAAGCCATGGGCAATCAACCGCTCTGATCCTCCGAGTAGGCTCGAATGATCTCACGCACCAGACGGTGCCGGACCACGTCCGCTTCGTGGAGGTAGCGCAACGCCACCCCTTCGACGTTCGCCAGAATACGTTCGACCTGGACCAACCCCGACTCCTCTCGCTGGGGAAGATCGATCTGTGTCTTGTCTCCGGTGACGACGGTCTTGCTGTTCACGCCGAGCCGCGTGAGGAACATCTTCATCTGAAGCCCCGTGGAATTCTGGGCCTCGTCGAGAATGATGAAGGCGTCCGCCAGCGTGCGCCCTCGCATGTAGGCCAGCGGGGCGATTTCGATGGTGTTCGACTCGATGGCGCGCTGCATCTTCTCGTACGGCATCATGTCTTCGAGAGCGTCGTACAGCGGCCGCAGATAAGGATCTACCTTCGCCTGCAGGTCGCCGGGGAGAAAACCGAGCGACTCTCCCGCTTCCACCGCGGGCCGCGCCAGGATGATCCGACGCACCCGCTTCCGCGCCAGGGCCTCGAGCGCCTTGGCCACCGCGAGATACGTCTTGCCCGTCCCGGCCGGCCCCACCGCGATGACGATGTCGTTTTCTTCGATGGCCTTGAGATAGTCGAGTTGGCCCTCGCTCTTCGGCACGATAGCCTTGCGGACGCCGGGGAGCACGATCTTCGATTCCGCTTGATCCGCTACATCAGGCGGACCCTCTTCGGCCACGAAGCGCACCACGTCCTCCGGCGCCACCATCTCCCCCATTCGGGCGCGGTCGATCATGGCCCGCACCGCGGGCGTGGCCAGCTCCACCTGCTCGGTAGTGCCGCCGAGGATGAGCGTGTCGCCCCGGAGTGAGGCTTTGACGCCGGTGGAGCGTTGCAGTTCCAGGAGGTTGGCGTCGTTGACGCCGGCCAGCAGGAGGGGATCGGCCCCCTCGGCGGAAAGGCGGTGGTGGATCGCTTCTGTCATGCCTGAAGTGTACTCACTCGGGCCGTGTCACCGCGAGATGGAGAGCAGCCAGGTCCTCTGAGTCGATCGCCGTGGGGGCCTCCTCGAACAGGGCCCGGGCCGTGGTGGTCTTGGGAAAGGCGATCACGTCGCGCAGGGACTGCCCACCGGCCAACAGCATGGCGATACGGTCGAACCCGAGGGCAAATCCGCCGTGCGGCGGCGCGCCCGTTGCCAGACTGTCGATGAGGAAGCCGAAGCGCCTTTCGATTTCCTCGGGCGACAGCCCCAGCAAATTGAAGATGGTCCGCTGCAGCTCCTGGTCGGTGATCCTGATCGAGCCCGAGCCCAGTTCGTGTCCGTTGTAGACCACGTCGTAGTGGGTCGACCGGCACGTTGCCGCGGCGGAGGTCAACTGGTCGAGGTCGTCCGGGTGTGGCGCCGTGAACGGGTGATGGGCCGGCACCGGCTCGCCGGTATTGGGGTCAGGTTCGAACAGCGGGAAATCCACTATCCAGCAGAAGGAGTGCTCTGTTTCGGCCGGAAGGTCCAGCTGGGTGATGAGTGCCCGCCGGACCGCGTCGAGCGCCGGAGACGTCATGCTATCGGGACCTACAACGGCGAGGCAGAGGTCGCCTTCTGCAGTCGGAACGCGGCGCAGCATCTCCAGACCGAGTGCCTTTACCCCCTGGCCGGTCCAGTCTTCGGCGCGCTTGGCCCACATGAGCCCCCCGGCTCCAGCCGCCTTGGCGACATCGGTCAGGGCGTCGAGTTGTTTCCTGCTGGTGCCGGCACCTCCCGGCACCACGA
>JBDHMR010000509.1:0-2534 GCA_039656035.1 Gemmatimonadota bacterium | reverse complement strand
GAGGCAGGCTATCCGGAATACGCCGCCGAACAGGCCATGATCGAGAGCTTCCGCGAAGCTGCCCTGGCCGGCACTACCGATTAACCCGGGAACCAACTTCATGCCGTCACAGACGATCCACGTAGCCCACAGTCCCGATTCGGACGACGCCTTTATGTTCTTCGCCCTGACGGAGGGGTACGTTCACGAACTGTCGGACATCGAGAGCCTCAATCAGCGGGCACGGCGAGCCGAGCTCGAAGTGTCGGCCGTTTCGATACACGCGTACAGCTACATCTCCGAAGACTACGCTCTCCTGGCCAGCGGATCCTCGATGGGTGATGGGTACGGTCCGCGGCTGGTCGCCAAGACTCCGCCGCCGGAGAATGTGCCGGAAGCGCTTCGCGGCTTACGCATCGGCATCCCCGGAATGCTCACCACCGCCTACCTCGTGCTGCAGCTGTTCCAACCGGACTTCGAGGCCGTCGTGCTCCCCTTCGACGAGATCGAAGACGCCGTGGAAGACGGCACCATCGACGTCGGCCTGGTCATCCACGAAGGACAGCTCACCTACGCCGAGCGCGGCTTGCACCTGTGGGGCGACCTCGGCGTTTGGTGGCAGGAGGACACCGGTCTGCCGCTACCGCTGGGAGGCAACGTGGTGCGACGGGACCTGGGAGACGATGTGGTGCAACAGATCGCGCGTGATCTCAAGGCCAGCATCGAGTATGGCCTGGAGAACCGGGGCGCGGCGCTGGAGTACGCCAAGCGGTTCAACCGGGGCATCAGCGAGGAACAGACCGATGCTTTCGTCGGGATGTACGTCAACCACTGGACGGTGGATTACGGCGAGCAGGGACGCACGGCAGTGCGAACCCTCCTCGAGCGGGCGCACTCGGCGGGGCTCATCCCCAACGAGGCCGAAGTGAATTTCGTAGGATAGGGGCACATATTTCTTGACGCCCCACCAGCGGGTTTCTACTTTTCGCTGAAGTCGGTAAGGCCCGATCACGTTGACCATATGATCATGGGAGAGGATCGTGTCGCAATCCGAAGGACCCACCGGCATCCTGGTCGTCGACGACGAACAGTCGATTCTGACCGCCCTTTCCAAATTCCTCACCGTCAAAGGGTACGATGTCAGTACCGCCACGTCGGGCGAGGAAGCGCTGGACGCCCTGCGGCGACTCAAGATCGCCGGCTTGGTGCTGGACGTGCGGATGCCCGGGCTGAGCGGGATAGACCTGGTCCCCAAGGTGCTCGAAATCGAGCCCAACGCTGCCATCCTCATGCTCACGGCCGTCAACGACGCAACGACCGCTTCGCTCTGCATGCAGCGGGGCGCCATGGAGTACCTCACCAAGCCGATCGACCTCGAGGAGCTGCACAAGGCCATTCAGCGAGCCCTGAAGCGCCGCGACGCGCTGCTGGAAACCGACGAACTGAATAAGTGGCTCAAGGAGGAGGTCGCCGTCCGCACGGCTGAACTACGCCGGGAACAGGCCAACCTCCAGCGGATCTCGGTGGCAACGCTCGAAGTCCTCGTCAACGCGCTCGAAGCCAAAGACCCCTACTCCCGAGGGCACTCGGCCAGGATCGCCGACCTGTCGGCCATGGTAGCAGCGGAGATGGGGCTGGAAGACGAAGACGTCGAATCCGTCCGGACGGCGGGGCGGCTGCACGACATCGGCAAGATCGGCGTCCGCGAGGACATCTTGATCAAACAGGGCCCGTTGACGGACGAGGAATATGAGCACGTCAAACAACACGTAGTGGTCGGCTCGCAGATCCTGGCGCCGCTTACCCACCTGCGGGAGGTCATTCACTACGTCAGGAGCCATCACGAACGGTGGGACGGCCGGGGTTATCCCGACGGACTGAAAGGCGAGGAAATCCCCATCGGAGCCCGCATCCTGGCCGCCGTCGAAGTCTACGACGCGCTGACTACGTCACGACCCTACCAGGAAAAAATGAGTTCGGAGTTCGCCATAGAGAGGATGCGAGATCTGACCGGCGACGGCATTGCCGTCGAGGTGTTCGACGCGCTCGAGGCGGTCGTCAACCGACGGCAGACCCTCGTGTTTCTGGACGACGCATCCCAAGGCGACACCAAGTAGCGACCCGGACACCTCATCTCATGGCCCCACGGAGCGAGCTCCGCATCCTGATCGTCGACGACGATCCCACCATCGTCCGATTGCTCACCGCGGTGCTCACCGCCGACGGATTCCCCGCTCCAACCTCAGTGGGACCATCGGTAGTGTTGATCACCGCCCACGGCGACGAGTCCGTGGCCGCCACCGCCCTCAGAAACGGCGCCGAAGACTACCTGGTGAAAGACGGCTCCCTGGTGAAATTGGTGCCGCAGGTCGTCGAACGCGTCCGCCGCACCCGGGCCCTGCGCCAATCACTGGCCGCCGCGGAGCGTAATCTGATGCTGATGGAGCGGCGCTCGGCACTGGGAGAGATGTCCGTTACGCTGCGGCACGAGATCAACAACCCCCTGATGTCGTCGATGGCCGAAGTGGAATTGCTGCTCGACGACACTGACGACG
>JBDHMR010000508.1:0-4442 GCA_039656035.1 Gemmatimonadota bacterium | reverse complement strand
TGATCGAGATGATTTGTCCGGGCCCCGACGATGAACCGCTGGACGCCTTCGAGGATTGGGCGTCGCGCGCGGTGTCGCTGGCCGCCGTGGACTACACGTTCCACATGTCGGTCGTACGGTTCGACAAGAAGGCGCAACGGCAACTCCGAACCATCGTGACGAAGAAGGGCATTCCCTCATTCAAGGTGTTCCTGGCCTACAAAGGCGCCCTCAACCTGCCGGACGAGGATCTGTTCGGCACTCTGCAATTGGCCAGGGAACTGGGCACAATCGTTACGGCCCACTGCGAGAACGCCGAAGCCATCGATGCCATGCAGCAGGCCCTGGTGGCGGAGGGGAAGACCGGTCCCGAGTATCACTACGTGTCGCGCCCGCCCGTCGTGGAAGCCGAGGGCGTGCATCACATTCTGACTTTCGCCGAATTGACAGGGGCTCACGTCTACACGGTTCACACTTCATGCGATGAGGCGGTACGTACGGCCCTTGGGGCACGTTACCGGGGTACCAACGTGTGGATCGAAGCGGTGGCGCCGCACCTGGTGCTCGACAAGAGCTACGCCGAGCGACCCAATTTCGAGGGAGCCAAGTACGTCATGTCGCCGCCGCTCAGAGACAAGCGGAATCAGCCGGTGTTGTGGAATGCCATTCGGCGCCGGTTCATCAGCACTATCGGTACCGACCACGCTCCCTTCGACGTCGCTCAAAGAGAAATGGGCCGTGACGATTTCACCAAGATCGCCAACGGGATCCCGTCGTTGCAGGAGCGTATCGGTCTGGTGTACACCCACGGCGTTGTGGCCGGGCGAATCGACGTCCACACCATGGTGGACGCGTGCAGTACCCAGGCCGCCAAGCTGTTCGGGATGTATCCGCGCAAGGGTGCGGTGGCGATCGGTAGCGACGCCGACCTGGTGGTGTTCGATCCCGAGTATCGCGGTACCTTCAGGCATGCCACCAGCTACTCGAACGTGGACTACAACGCCTATGAGGGTTGGGATGTGCAGGGACGGCCCAGCGTGGTCACGGTGCGTGGTGAGGTTCAAGCCCGGGATGGCGAATTCGTCGGCACTCTCGGGCGGGGCCGTTTGGTGGAGCGTGACGCGACCCACTAGCGAGCGGGAAGGTCGACGTCAATCTGTTGACTTCCTCCCGGCTTTTCCCCAGCATTGAAACTCATGCGGTTCGAGCCGATTGTTCGATCAACCGGTTCCTCTTTCTTAAGGCTCCATATGGCGACGGCGCTGCGCAACTTCATTGGTGGTGAGTGGGTCGAATCCTCGGCCACATCCCACTACGAGGTAGTCAACCCGGCAACCGGCGAGGTGCTGGGGCAGACGCCGCTGTCGGGTGCCACTGAGGTTGATCAGGCGGTAGCCGCGGCCCAGGACGCGTTCATCGCTTGGCGCCGGGTACCACCGGTGGTCCGGGCACGATACCTGTTCAAGCTCAAAGCCTTGATGGAAGAGCGATTCGAGGACCTGGCGGCGACGGTCACCCGGGAGAACGGCAAGACGCTGGATGAATCGCGCGGGTCGGTGCGGCGTGGAATCGAGAATGTGGAGCACGCCTGCGGTATTCCCACGTTGATGATGGGGCAGGCGCTGGAGGACATCGCGGCCGGCATCGACTGCGAGTTCGTGCGGCAGCCGATTGGCGTGTGCGCGGCGATCACCCCCTTCAATTTTCCCGCCATGGTTCCGCTGTGGTTCTGGCCCTACGCCATCGCCACCGGCAACACTTTCATACTGAAGCCCAGTGAACAAGTCCCGTTGTCGGCCGCGTTGCTGACGGAACTCGCGGCAGAGGCGGGGATTCCCCCCGGGGTGCTCAACCTGGTGCATGGCGGCAAGGACGCGGTCAACGCCCTGCTCGAGCATCCGGGAATTGCCGCCATTTCTTTTGTGGGATCTTCGCCGGTGGCCAAGCACGTGTACACAACAGCAGCAGCGACGGGCAAGCGGGTGCAGGCGCTGGGTGGCGCCAAGAATCATATCGTCATCATGCCTGATGCGGACATGGACCGGGCGGTGGCCAACATTACCGAATCGATATTCGGTTGCGCGGGCCAGCGCTGCCTGGCTGGAAGCGTCATGCTGGCCCCCGGCAAGGCCTACAAGCCATTCCGCGACAAGCTCCTCGCATCGGCCAAGGGCCTCACGGACTCGATGACGGCGTGACGTTGGGTCCGGTGGTGTCGAACCGAGCCAAGGAGCGGGTGGTGGCGATGATCGACAGCGGCCAGTCGGATGGTGCGGAACTCCTGCTCGATGGGCGCGGTGCAGCCGTGGCCGAGTATCCGGATGGATCATTCGTGGGACCGACGGTGTTCGATGGTGTCGAGCCATCCATGCGGATCGGGCACGAGGAGATCTTCGGGCCGGTAGCATCGGTGACTCACGTCGAAGACCTCGACGATGCTATCCAGAAAGTGCACGCTTCAGGATTCGCCAATGCTACATCGATCTTTACTACCAGCGGCCGGTCGGCACGCGAGTTCCGCTACAACGTCGGCGTCAGCATGATCGGCGTCAACATCGGCGTGGCGGCACCGATGGCGTTCTTCCCGTTCGGCGGAACGAAGGGGTCGTTCTATGGAGATCTCAAGGCTCATGGGAACGATTCGGTGCAGTTCTACACGGACAAGAAGGTGGTGATTTCGAGGTGGTGAGTGTGGGGTCCCGCAGTCCGCGCTTGAACCAGACTTTCTGAGGCTTTTCATGCGATCTGTCACCGGCGGCTTGATCCAGATGTCCAACCCCATCAACGACCCCGACGCCTCGATCGAGGATATTCGGGAGGCGATGGTGGAGAAACACCTTCCGTTCATCGAGGAAGCGGGCAAGAAGGGGGTGCAGATCCTCTGTTTGCAGGAAATGTTCAACGGCCCGTATTTCTGTCCCAGTCAGGACGCGCGCTGGTGCGACATCGCCGAGTCAATCCCTGGACCAACCATCGAACAGATGCAGGCGATAGCCAAACGGCATTCGATGGTAATGATCGTTCCGATCTATGAAAGGGAGCTGCCCGGCGTGTATTACAACACCGCCGCGGTGATCGACGCCGACGGTACTTACCTTGGTAAGTATCGCAAGAACCATATCCCCCATACGTCCGGGTTCTGGGAGAAGTTTTTCTTCAAGCCGGGCAACCTGGGGTATCCCACGTTCAAAACGGCCTACGCCACCATCGGCGTGTACATCTGCTACGATCGTCATTTCCCGGAAGGAGCCCGGCTCCTGGGACTGGCCGGGGCGGAGATCGTGTTCAATCCATCCGCCACGGTTAAGGGGTTGTCGCAGTACCTGTGGAAGCTGGAGCAACCGGCCCACGCGGTGGCCAACGGGTTCTTCATGGGGTGCAACAATCGTGTAGGCACCGAAGCACCGTGGAACGTCGGCGAGTTCTACGGCTCGAGCTATTTCGTCGACCCGCGCGGCAACTTTCTGGCCGAAGGCAGTGAAGATCAGGACGAACTGGTTGTCGCCGAGATGGATCTGGATATGATCGAGGAAGTACGCCGTACGTGGCAGTTCTATCGTGACCGCCGGCCGGAGACGTATGGGGGGATGGTGGAGGACTTGCCATGACGCACAACGCACAACGCACCTTCCCACGAGGCTCTATGGATTCCAACACCATCCGTTCCAAACACTCCGAGTTTCTCTTCCCCTGCGTGGCTAACTACTACGACGAACCACTGGTCATCGTGGAAGGACGCGGATCCCAGGTCCGTGATGCCGACGGCAGGGAGTATCTGGATTTCTTCGGTAGTATTTTGACGCTCGGTGCGGGGCACGCGCACCCCGAGATCGTCAAGCGAATCCAGGATCAGGTTGCCCGGCTGACACACACGTCGACTCTTTACCAGACCGAGGAGATCGTGCGCGTGGCCGAGAAACTGGCCGCCATCACGCCGGGGAAACTGAAGAAGAGTTTCTTTACTACGGACGGAACCGGGGCCGACGAAACCGCCATTCTGTTGGCCAAGATCTACACCGGCAGCCAGGAAATCGTGGTGCTCAGGCACGGTTACGCCGGACGTAGCCTGCAGGCGATCGCGATCACTGGCCACGCGCCGTGGCGCCTCATCCCCGCACAGGTCCCCGGTATCAAACACGGTCATCCGGCCTACTGTTACCGGTGCCCGTTCGGTTTGACGTATCCTGATTGCGAGGTGAAGTGCGCCCAGGACATGGAAGAACTGATCCGCACCGAAACCAACGGCAAACCCGCGGCGTTCATGGCCGAGCCCATCCAGGGTGTCGGCGGGTTCATCACTCCGCCGAAGGAATATTTCGAGATCGCTGTTGGTATCGTCCGCAAGTACGGCGGTGTGTTCATCTGCGATGAGGTCCAAACGGGATTTGGCCGCCTGGGCGATCACTGGTGCGGCATCGAGCACTGGGGCGTCGAGCCCGAGATCATGACCTTCGCCAAGAGCA
>JBDHMR010000507.1:0-2287 GCA_039656035.1 Gemmatimonadota bacterium | reverse complement strand
GCCACCTGTTCGAGTCTCCACTCTGTCGACTGACCGCCGTCCGTGCCGTCGTCGATCCGGGCAATCCGGACATCGGGTGATTCGATGATGTAGCTGATGCGTTTGGGGAAGTCGTGCTCAGGTGCTTCAAAGACGGCACCGTGGCCATCGACCGCGGTCAGCCGGAATCCGTCCGACTTGTGGCCTCGTGGATAGGGCCATAGTACGATGCCGGTCGAATCGTGGGTGATGCTACTGAACTCGAACATCACCGTGTGTCCATCCCGAATGTACCGTGTGGTGCCCACGATCTGGTTGTCAGTCGGCGCGCTGTAGAACTCTTCGATGACCCCGCCACGCGACAGCAGCCCTTCCCAGCACCCGCCCAGGAACGCCAAGTCATCCAGCGTTTGCCCTTCACCTGGAGTGGTGAGAACCAGGAGCAGGAGCGGAGCGAACAACGCTGGCACACAACTGATCTTCATATTTCCTCCGCACTCCGCACTCCAAACCACGCACTACGCACTAATCAGAAATAATACCTCATACTAATCTGCGTAGCACCGACATCGACCTCCGTGCCGCTGAACAACGTGGATCGGACGCTCGATAGATCCAGTGCGATTACGAAATCGTCTCGGCCAGTATACGCTATCCGAAGGAGCGCCCCCTTGGAGCTGTTCTTGCTTTCGCCGTTCGGGTCGTCAGAGGCCCATTGGCCGGCCAGGACCAGGCCAACAGGCACGTGAATCAAGCTGGTAAAATCGAGGCTGGCGGCTCCGGATAGCTTCCAGGCCGACTGCGAGACCTTGGTGCGGTCCGCGCCTTCCCCGTACATGAAATTTCCGTTGGCCGTCACGCCCAGCCAGGTGTTGGCCGCCCAGGCAAAGCGCAATCCCGGGCTGACCCAAAGTGTCGGTATTTTCCTGACCAACGGCACGGGTTGGCTGTCGATCACCCCTTCGATAAACGAGAAGAGGTTCATGCCGGTGACGGACCCCTTGTTGACCTGTGCGGTGGCCGACATGGCGATGCGGTCGGTTTCCAGGAACTTGAACATCCAGCCGATCTCGAACGATGTGCTCAGCGTCACGCCTTCGGCGACCAGCGCTCCCACGTTGTCGCCCAGACGGCCGCGGACCTTGACGGTGGCCCAGAACCCCATCCACTCCTTGATCCGCTGAGAGTACTGGAAATCCAGCAGCGCAAAGATCAGATCTCCCGTGATTGCGTCGATGGTATCGGTGCCGATGACGATCTCAGGGGTGATCTGAAGATCCACTGCCGTGCCTACTCCCAGACTGTTGCGAACGAAGGTCCGGGGGAACGGATCCTGGGCCATCGTGTTTGGGATGAAGCGGTGAGGACCAAGCACGGGTCGTTTGAGATCCTTGACCACCGGGACGGTTTCGCCCGTCTGGGCACGAGCCGTTCCGACCAGCGGTCCGACGATGCACCCCAAACAAAGGGACGCGCCAACGAGGAGTCGATTGTTCATCGCTGGCCTCCCAGGGGTAACAGCACGCCGGCCAGCAATTGGAAGCCGCTCGCTCGGAATCGCACAGGCAGGTCTTGGCCCGTCGCGTCACTGGCCAGGTTGAACAAACTCTGGCTGTATCGTATTTCGGCTGTGATCTTAGGCCGCCCAACGGGGAACATCCGCCCGACCCCGAAGATCACCGCCAGGTCGAAGTCCGTCAGCGCGTCTTTGATATCCATTTCCTGACTGCCGCTGACGGTACTGATGGTGGCCGACGTCAGCCACCCGAGGTCGAATCCGCTGGTGACATACCATCTACCCCCATCGGTGATCACCTTCAGCAGGATGGGGAGTGAGAAGTAATTCAATCCAACGCTGAGACTGTCGACCGGCTCCTCTTGGTCGGGAACATCGAAGCCTATGTTGGTGCCTGATTGCCGGTAGCCGGGCTGGAAAACGATGGCTACGCCCTTGGCGACAGGAACTTCCAATACCAGCCCGGCGATGAGGCCGGCCTTGGTCGAGTAGGACGTACCGTCGGGTTTGTCGCCGCTAATGTTGGTTCGGTTGACGCCGAGCACCGCGCCCACCGATATCTGTGCCGCGGCGGCACTGGTACCCGCGGACATCAGGGCGGCAGTGACGATCGCAGCACGGCCGGCGGTTCGGAATGTGATTGCCAAGAGACGACCACTCCTCGAGAGGGTATGGACGGAGGACTGCCAACAATAACAGCCGCGCGGGCACTTGGCCAATACTCCAACAGACGGTTACCGGAACTGGCCGCGCTCGCTGCCGTAAACCCGATGGCCTCTCAGGAGGACCAAC
>JBDHMR010000506.1:0-2709 GCA_039656035.1 Gemmatimonadota bacterium | reverse complement strand
GCCACCCCCGCCCCACCCTCCGGGGAGAAATCGATCCCTTCGGATCTGGTGGCCAGCAGCGTGGTCTGGACGATGTCTTCGTCGCTCACGGATACGGCACCTCCGCCGCTCTCCCTGAGAGCCGTCAAGATGAGCGGGCCTCCCAATGGAGCCGGTACCCGGAGGCCCGCGGCGATGGTCGTAGGATCGTCCCACGGCTCACAGGTGGCTGCCTCCGCCTCGAACGCCTTCACGACTGGAGCACAGCCCTCGGCCTGGACGGTGAACATTTTGGGCAGTGGGCGTTCGATCCACCTGGCGTCGAGCAGTTCTCGGAACGCCTTCCACATGGCGATCAGCCCCGTTCCGCCACCCGTGGGATAAATAATGGCCTTCGGGAGTTTCCAGTCCATCTGAAGGGCAAGTTCGAGACCCATGGTCTTCCATCGAGGAGGACAAGGTCTCCTCCAAACGTTTCTATCTGGGACAAAATCGTCCGCGGCGTAGTTTCAGGAGCATACACCCTGACATTGGCCCCAGCCCGGCGCCCATATGCTGAAGCAGCCACACCCGCGTTCCCCGCGGTGGGAAGGACCAAATCAGTGGCCCCGCCGAGCACAGCCCGGGTTACCGCGGCGCTCATGCCCCGCGCCTTGAAGGAACCCGTCGGATTGGTCGATTCGTCCTTGACCCACAGTTTCTTGTGGCCGAGCTCGCGTCCGAGGGTCACAGTCCGCAATAGAGGTGTGTCACCCTCACCCAGGGTGACGGGCTCTTCCTTGGCGGTTATGGGGAGGAACTCCCTGAATCGCCACATCCCGTTCCGCCGGCGTACCCGGGCCCGGCTGACGATACCATGGTCCCGGTCGGGGTACCTGACGAGCCACGGGTGGCCCTCAGGGCATACTGATGGGAGGCCTTCAGGCGGGGCGGTCGCTTGGCATTGGGGGCACTCTAGTATCCAGTCCATTGTACAAACCTAAGAGGGGTTCCTTGGAAACTGGAAATTGGAAATTGGGAATTACCCCAATTTCCAATTGCCAATTTCCAATTTCATTGCTCCTTCAACTCCTCGAGCAGCCGTTCCGCCGATCGCTTCGAGAACCCCTGAAGCTCAGCAATCTCCGCCACCGTGGCAGACTTGACTCCCGCCAGGCTACCAAAGTGCCGCAGCAGGCGTTGGCGTTTGGTAGGCCCGATGCCGGGCAAGTCCAACAGGGCGGAGGTGATGGTCCGGGCCGAGCGCCGTTTGCGACTGTAGGCCAGGCCGAAACGGTGTGCTTCGTCACGGGCACGCTGCAGCAGGCGGAGGGATGAGCTGCGGCGAGACAGCACCAGCGGATCGCTTCTTCCAGGGAGGAATACTTCCTCTTCGCGCTTGGCGAGACTGGCCAGGGGCAAAGACACCAGATCCAGTTCCTTCAGGGCTTGCCACGCGGCGTTGAGTTGCCCTTTGCCGCCGTCGATGATCATCAGGTCCGGCATGGCTTTGTCCTCGTCGCGCCGCCGTGTGAGATAGCGGGTGACTACTTCGTGAATGGCCGCGTAGTCGTCCTGCTGGTACTCTCCCTTGATCTTGAACTTCCGGTATTCGCTTTTCCGCGGCCGGCCGGCCTCGAACCAGACAAGCGATCCGACGGTGTCCCTCCCCTGGTTGGTGGAAATGTCGATGCACACCAGGCTCCGGGGCACGACCGTGAGGCCGAGGTCTCTCCCCACGGCGTAGACGGGATCCTCCGCCCGCTCTTCCGTTTCGAAAGATTCGAGCCGCAGGCTCTCCATGAGGTGTCTGGCGTTCTGGTCGGCCAGGTCCATGAGCCGCGCCGCCGTCCCGCGCTGGGGGACCAGTAGTCGGGCCGGGCTTATCAGGTCTTCGAAGGCGGAGGACCCGGTCGGCAGGAACGGGAGGATTACCCGGCGGGCGCGGTCGTCCACGGGAAGGTAGTAACGAGTCATGAACGCGCTGAGGACGTGGGCGTCGTCGGTGTCAGCGACGTTTTCGAGGAAGCGGTGGTCGCTCGACAATACCTTGCCATCTCGGACGCGGAGGAGGACGCACACGGCGTCGTTGCCGTCCCTGGCATAGCCGACCACATCCGCCGCTCCGCTGCCGATCGTTTCCACCGCCGCGGGAGTCTCGACTTGCTCGAGCCAGACGAGCGTGTCACGCAGTTTGGCCGCTCGCTCGTAGTCCAGCCGCTCGCTCGCCTTGGCCATCAGCCGGCGCACGTGGGACCGGACGTCGGTGGTGCGGCCTTTGAGAAAATCGATTACCTCACCGATCATCATCCGGTAGGCCACCTCATCTTGCCATCCGACACACGGCGCCCGGCATTTTCCGATGTAGAAGTCCAGGCATGGCCGTTCCCGGGGTTGGCGCGGCAGGTCGTCGGTGCAACTGCGTACTTGAAACAGTCGCCGGATCAGCCCGAGGGTGCGCCGCAGGGTGCCCACGTCGGTGTACGGTCCGAAGTACCGGGCGCCGGGAATGTCACGGCGCCTGGTGACCAACACCTGGGGGAATGGTTCAGCGAGGGTGACCGCAATGGATGGGTAACTCTTGTCGTCCTTGAGGCGGACGTTGAATCGCGGTTGGTATTCCTTGATCAGATTGTTTTCGAGGAGGAGAGACTGTGCCTCGCTGTCCACCACGATGGTGTCGATGTCGGCGATGTGTTCGCGGAGAAGGTGATTCTTTGGGGAATGGTCACCGGGGGCGAAGTAGCTCTT
>JBDHMR010000505.1:0-2288 GCA_039656035.1 Gemmatimonadota bacterium | reverse complement strand
TCTCGAAGAACGGATACGCCGTCCACGCGCCACTGAAGCCGGGCGGGTTACCACCGTCGTACGGCGTAGTGTCGAAGTGGCCCACCTCGACCGGGTTCTCCCGATCACTGATGTCGATGATCTGGAGACCGGCTCGATAGTTGGCCTGGTACATCCGGTCGCCCTTGATGTACAGATTGTGATCGGTGGCCGTGGTCGACCCCAGATACTCGCCCACGATTACCGGATCGTCGAGATCGGCCACATCCATGATCAAGGTCCGCGTGTGGTCGGCCTGCCCCACCAGCTCGTCGAGTTCGTCATCCAGGTAGAAGTACCGCTGATCGTCGGTGAGCCATCCCTGGTGAATGTAAGCCCGGCCGGGGTAGCTGGCCGCGGCGAGGGGCAGGGGATTCTCTTTGTCGGTCACATCGACGATACGCAGGGCCGTCTCGTTGGACGCAAAGCAGATCTGGCGCCCCTGGTAATCCTCGTCCGGCCCGCGATACACAACGCATTGACCGTCGTGGGTACGTCCCGCCCACAGGAGCCCCTCGGTGTCGGTGTAACAACCGGCAAACGTGGGGTTCACCGGATCCCGGATGTCGACCATGTGCAGCCCGCCGCCACACGTCTCACCGCCGCCGCTGGCTCCCACCGGATAGGCGTACCCCGATTCCGGGTCGAGGATGAGGTTGTGAGCGCTGGCAATTCCCGCGTAAACGGCGTCGGGTTCGAACTCCACCGGCGGCTGGCTCACGCTCCGCAGCCGCGTAAGGTCGAACACAACGAGCCCGTGATCGCCGGCCCCGTCGCCCGTGAAAAACAGGTGGTCGCGATAAACCTTGAGATCGCGTGCGCCGCTGTTGTTGGCAGGGACGATGCCGACGTAGACAGGCGTCGCCGGATTGGTGATGTCTACGAAGGCCGCTCCGCCCGTCCGACCGACCAATACGTACTCCCGCCCGGTCTCAGGATCGGTCCAGCCCCAAAGGTCGCTCACACTTTCAGTGGCTCCGCCCCCAAGAGCATCCAGCGGGAGGTAGGCAAGAAGATCCACATTGTCACACGTAAAGTGCGCCGCCCGGCCTTCATCGCATCGTATTTCATTGCCAACGATCTTGTCGAACCGCAGGCCGTCGTCCAGCATGGACACTTCGACCCAGCCACCTTCCGATCGGGCGAACACGGCCACCCGCCCGGCGTTGCCATCCGCACCCGGAGCACCGACCACAGCCAAGGCATCTCCCACCGCGATTGAAGCGCCAAATTGATATCCGGATTCCACGCTGGCCGCGGTCACTGTTCCGGCGGCCGCCCACCGGCCGGCACTCCCGTCACTCTGGTAGCGATACACGCGCCCCGTACCTTCATCCGCATTGGGTGCACCGATCCACAGTTCGTCCCCATGTACGGCGAGGGCACTGCCAAAGCGTTCTTGGGGCATACTGTCGGGTGAAACCAACCGATCGTCTACCACCCAGGCGCCGGTGGCCTCCTCACGTTGATATGCGGTGACGACACCTGGTCGATCCCCCGCCCCACGGGCACTCACGATCACGCGGCCGCCATCGTCCAACACCAGCGCCGAGCCGAACCGGCGGACCTCAGTGTCATCCGGAATCAGCCTGGCGTCTTGCTGCCACTCGCCCGCGGCACTTCGCGTGAATACATATACCGCACCGAGACTGTCCTCGTTTGGGCTCCCGACCAGGATGCGATTGCCGGAGAGCGCCAGCGATGTACCAAACGCCCGGTGCCGATCGCCTTCGGCCGGTCCCAGGTTGGCTTCTTCCAGCCACTGTCCCGAATCGTCTCTTCTATACACCCGTACGCCCGCCGCGCTCCCGGCACCGAGAACCGCCACCGCCGCAAGGTGTCCATCGGTGGCCACCACGCGCGGTGCCGGCCTCAGGATGCTCATGATTCCCGCCAGATTCAGCTCACCCTCGACTACTGACGCCGCGTCGACCAACGGCAGCCGTCCGGTAGCGTGCCATCCCTCGGTGGCGTCGTAGGCCAAGGCCGTTCCACCCCAGAAGCCCTTGGGGTCCCCGCTCGCCACCAGGACCAGGCCTTCGGCCACGCCGAGCGACCGACCAAACCCCTCACCCGTGCTGGACGCAGCCTCGGGATAGAATCGATCCAGGTCTGTCCAGTTCCCGGAGCCATCCTCGCCGAACAGATAGACCGTGGCGGGCCCTCTGCTGTTGGTCGGTTTCAGGACCACGACGTTCGAACCGGCGACGGCAACGGAGCTGCCGAATCGGTCTTGGGCGGACATCGATGGTACCTGCGTCAGGACGAGC
>JBDHMR010000504.1:0-4070 GCA_039656035.1 Gemmatimonadota bacterium | reverse complement strand
CAGCTTCATCGGCTACAAGGCGACCCAGATCGAGGGACTCAACATCCTGAGTAACCAGACAGCCACTCAGGACGTGACCCTGGAGGCAACGCCCTTCGAGGTCGAAGAGATCACCGTGGTCGCCGCGGTCAACCCGTTGGTACCTCGAGACGAGGTGGTAACCAAACAGCGGGTGGACGGCGAGTATACCAGGGCTCTCCCGGTTGACCGGGTCACAGCGGTCCTGTCACTGCAGCCAGGCGTCGTGACCAGTGCCAGCGGTGGTACCATGTTTATCCGCGGTGGCCGGGCCGACGAGGCGATATTGTACATCGACGGTGTCCCGGCCCAGGCCGGCAGCCGTAACAGCACCGAGCTCAACAACACGTCGGGCAGGGCCAGCGTCACCTTCGGCCCAACCGTCAACACGGTGGCGGTCAACAGCTTCGAGCAGGCATCGGTCACTACCGGTGGCTCCGCGGCTGAGTTCGGCAACGCCCAGTCCGGCGTCATTGCGGTCCAGACCCGTTCGGGCGGCCGCTCGTGGACCGGCGCGCTGACGTACGAGAGCAACGACTTCACCAGTAGTTCCTACGGGCTCAACCGGATCCAGGGCAGCATCTCCGGTCCCATCACATCGGGTCTGACGTTCTTCCTCGGTGGCGATCTCGAGGGTCGTCAGTCGACCGTCGCCGGCAAGGGCCGGGAAGACAATCCGGTCTTCGTCCAGGCGGGCATTGACACCACGATTGGTGTGCCGAGCTTGGTGGGAAGTCCGACAGCAGACACCAATTTCGTGAACATCCAGAAATGGGCCGTCTACACCGGTGAGTGCGACGCTTTCTCGAGCAGCAGCGATAGCGATATCGCCAACAACTACGGACAGGATTGCCGTGGTGTGCGTCTGCCGGGAACCACAAATTCCAACTGGCGTTTGACCACCAACCTGAACTGGTCCTACGGCACAGGCTCGAGGCTGAAGGCGAGCGCCATCTTCCGGCAGAACCAGACTCGCGCCAACCATCCGTCGAACCCGATCCAGGTCACCGGGACGTTGGGTGAAAACAAGATCTACACGCTGAACTGGACGCAGAACCTGTCCAAGTCGGCCGAGCGAGCACTGGCCCTCGAGGTTGGGCTATCGTATCAGCAGGACCGCTACCTGAGTTCGGTGCTGACGCGTGACTCCGAGGCCAGCAGCTATTCCACGTTCGGCGGGTTCATGATCGGCAAGAACTCGTTCGTGTTCGACCGGGACAACTTCCCGATCGACGACGTTCTGGTCGACAATTTCCGCTCCAATACTCCGAACAGCCGGCGCGGTCCGTTGGATCTGGAGAATACCGACCAGTATCGTACCACGTCAGAGTTCCGCACCAACGCGTACGGGCTCGAGGCGCTGTGGAGTGAAACCGGCGGTCCCTCGGGCATTACGATCCGCTTCGGAGACGAGAACCGCATCGTTGGCCGGGCCAGTCTCGACTGGCAGGTCGACCGCTTCAACCGCGTCAAGGTCGGTGGCGAGTACACCGACTACAAGATGTGGAACTACAACTCGTCGATCACCGGCCAGGCGTTTTCCAGCGCCTACATTCAGGAGCCGGTGCGCTGGAACATGTTCGTGCAGGATCGTCTCGACCTCGGCGACGTCGTGGTCGAAGGTGGCCTGCGCTATGACTTCTACGACTCGAAGGCGGAGCGGCCGTATCTGCTCGACCTGGAGGCGTCCAGCGCCACGTTCAACGAGTACGTGTTCTTCCCGCGGACCTCGAGTTACCAAGGCACCGCGGCCATCGGCGAGGGCCCGGACGACTGCAACACCAGCGGGTGTGAGCTGACGATCACCCGTCGGGATCAGAGTCACGACTATCTGAGCCCGCACATTCAGGTGTCCTTCCCGGTGACGCGGCAGACCAACTTCCGTCTGTCCTACGCCCACCAGGTGATGGCGCCCGACTTCGCGCTGGTGTACGCCGGTCTGAACACCGACCAGACTATCACCAACACCAACCACACCTACGGTTCCGATCTCGACTTCGGTCGCACCATTACCTTCGAGTTCGGCATTCGCCATTCCTTCAATCAGGACATGGTCTTCGACATCTCGGCGTACAACAAGGACAATCTGTCCAACGCCGCGGGTCGTCTCGTGAGCCTGCAGGATCCCAAGAACGGGCGGCCGCAAGACATCCGGTTGATGACCAACGCCGACTTCGGCAACACGAAGGGCATCGACCTTCGTCTGGACCGCCGCGATCCCTTCACCTTCATCGACTTCGGGTCGCGGATCGTGAACCAGGTTACCGGTGGTAACCAGCCGCCGCCGCAGGGCATCCTGCCGACGGACCAGAGCCGGCCTCATACGCTGGCCGGATCGTTCTCGCTCCAGTTCCCCAATGATTACAAGCAGGGATCTGGCGTGTCGTGGCTGCAGAACGCTGGCCTGTTCGCCACGTTCCGGTTCTCCAGCGGTACGGCGTTCACCCGTTGTCCGGCCGAGTCCGGCAACGAGTTCGTGTTCTCCGGTCAGGTCTGCTCCCGGCAGTTCGAGGGTGACGTCAACGGTGCCCGGCTGCCGATGCTCAAGCAGTTCGACCTGCGCGCCACCAAGGGCTTCGGCCTCGGTGGAGTGGATATCACGGCCTACGCCGACATCCGCAACTTGTTCAACTTCACCAACACGCTGCAGGTGTACGCGACTACCAATGACATAAACAACGGTGAGGCGTTCGACGAACAGTTGCAGAATGACCTGAACAGCCTCAACCGCGAAGCGGTGGCCAACGGCGCCGATAATCCCTTCGGAGACATCACGCTGCCGTCGGCCAATGAGGCCTGCGGCGATTGGGTGGCCCAGGGTGGTACCTCGGCCTCTCCTAGTTGCATCTACCTGATCCGGGCCGAAGCCCGTTACGGTGATGGCGACCGGCAGTTCACGCTCGAGGAGCAAACCACTGCGTCGCAAGCCAATTTCAACCGCAATTTCGGCGCGCAAAGGTTTTACGGCCGGCCGCGGGAGGTTCGCTTGGGCTTGGAGTTGAACTTCTAGCAATCCTGATGAACAGGGTATCGGGCGTCGTCCACCGGACGGCGTCCGCCGCCCACGCTGGATTCCATATGAGAGAGGACGCAATGCATTCAACATTTCGTACGAGAGGGGCGACGCTGGCTGGCCTTCTTGTGCTGGCCATGGCGGCACTGACGCCATCGCTGGCCGAGGCCAAGCCGGAGCCCGGCGCAAAGCGCGGGTTCAGGCTGTTCGCTCGTCCCCTGGGCGCCATGACGATCAACCGGGTTCTGTGCGGTCTGACCTCCACAGGTGAGATCTGCGTGGACTCGACGAATTCGTCGACCATTGGCGGCGGCTTCTGGCCGAAGGGTACCGCCGATCAGTACGTCTTCAACACCGGCCTGCAGCTCGCCGGCATAGTGGGCAGTGACGGAGGACCTTGGGCGGGAGACACCACCGGGGCCTTCTTCTTCGATCCCAAGGGTACAACCCAACACGGCGTCGAAGTCCGCCCGATCTACAATTCTGTTAGTAAGGACGATGCGGCCAACTGGCCCGATGCGGCCCGTGTGCCCTGTGGTCAGACGGCCACTCCTCTGTGCCAGAACGCGGCGCTCGGTCCCGATGTCGTAGGAGACATTTTCAGTCCCCTGCTCCAGGGTCGAGTCAACGGCTCCCAAGGCGACGTGTGGTTCATGTCGTGGGAGGGCGATCCGTCGCTCAACGCGGGCCGCCCGCACCCGCTGGGCATGGTGGTGGAGACGCGTGGCTTGGGGTGGAATTTCCCCAAAGGCAACGAAGACATCATCTATTTCGTGTACACCTTCTACAACGTGACTTCGCTCGATCCGTTGGCCTACGGCACCATGCGTCCGGCTATGAGCAGCATCATGTTGGAGCAGGCGATCTCGTTCCATGCGCTCAACAACGCCGCATTCAGCGTGACCCTGCCGGTCGGTGGCTACACTATCGATCCGCTGTACGCGGCGTTCGCCACCGACATGGATGTGGCTGATGCCGGAATCAACTACGCTTCGGTGAATCTCCCGTTTGCCTTGGGAGACACCTACGCTCGGGACTT
>JBDHMR010000503.1:0-2980 GCA_039656035.1 Gemmatimonadota bacterium | reverse complement strand
TCAGCACCACGACCGCGTCCTGACCCTGGACGAACTCGTCGGGCGAGAAAGTCCGACCGATCGCGGCCTGTCCTCCCAGCAACGAAAAGAAGTCTTCAGAAACCGGAACGGCTTGCAACTGAATCGGCGGACCGTCGCCGGTCAGGTTTACCGTGGTGCCCCCAGACATGTAGAAGTAGCCGGCCATTTGCTCCAGGGTGACGGAACTGGCTCGGAGGTCATCGAAGTCTTGCGGGGAAAAATTCCGACCTCTGTCGAACCCCTGCTCCGCGTGACCGTGCGAGATACGCACTATCTCGTGAGCATCGGTATAGGGGAGGTGACGTAGCAAGACCGCATCGACCACGCTGAAGATGGCGGTGTTGGCTCCGATCCCCAGCGCCAGGATGAGCACGGCGATGGTGGTGAATGCTGGACTCTTTCTCATTGTCCGCGCTGCGTAACGAATGTCCTGCCAGATGCTCTCCATGAATAGTGCTCCCTTGCCACGAGGTCCGGGATCCCCAGGACCGGTGTCGGCGTTCAGGCCCAAGGCTCTTCGGGTGCGGCGCCAGCCATACCGGCCGCTCACTCCGAGTGCCTGCCGCCAATACCAGCCGGCACGACTGCGGGAATCGAGAGGGGATGCCAGCGCGTGCTCTTCGCGCAGATCACCCAGGATGCTTTGTCCCACCGAGTCCGATGGCACGGTACCGGGGAGCTTCTCCCAGGACGTATTCCAGCCCATCCCACAGATTGAGCAGGGCGTTTCGTGAGGTGCGGAGCGCGGCCACGCCGGTCGGGGTGACGGAGAACAGGCGCTTGGGGAGACCCGAGCGACTCTCTCCACCGGCCTCCACCGACCAATCAAGCAGACCCTTGCCCCGTAGCCTGTCGAAGGTGGTATACAGGGCTCCGCGGGACACCGATCGGCCGGCGCTGCTCTCCAATTCCCGGCTGATATCGGGCCCGTGGGCCTCACTTCCCAGCTTGGCGATGGCCAGGAGGACCATCTGTTCGAACTCACCCAGGAAAGATTTTGGCGGCATATTCGGTCTCCAGTTGTCTACATCGTGCACTGAGTAGACAAAGTAGACTCTATCTCCACGGCCGTCAAGGTCGGCCTTGGCTTGGGCCGGCGACGGGATCACTTTCCGACGCATCCCCCCTGAGTGGAGACCACCATGGCAAAGGCATTAGGACTCGGAGGCGTGTTTTTCAGGTCGCGGGACCCGAAGGCGCTCATAGCGTGGTACGCCGAGCACCTGGGCTTCGAACCGGAGTCCGGCCACGACAGTGTCTCCTTCAAACCGGCGACCATTCCGCCGGGAGGCTTAGCAGTGTGGGGACCGTTCAAGGAAACGACCGACTACTTCTCCCCGTCCGAGAAGCCCTACATGTTCAACCTCATGGTCGACGACCTCGAGGGCGCACTCGAACAGGTCAAGGCAGGTGGCGCCGAGGTGATCGGGGAGATCGAGGAGTACGACTACGGCCGGTTTGGTTGGTTCATCGACCCGGAGGGACACAAGGTTGAGCTGTGGGTGCCGCCGAAGGGCGGCTAGTGAAAGTTGTGTTTCTCCACGCACAACGTACCACGCACAAACGCACTCCTATGACGACTACCCATCCAACCCGCGTAACCCACGCCTACACCCAGCACCTCAATGCCACACCAGACACCGTGTTTCCACTCTTGTGTCCCGTTCGCGAATGTGACTGGGTACCCGGATGGAATCCGGAATGGATCCTGAGCACCTCGGGCGTGGCTGAGGAGGACTGCGTGTTCGCCACCGATGACGAGCACGGCCAATCCATCTGGGTGATCACCGATCACCGGCCATCGAGCTACCTGCGCATGTACAAGCTCACCCCTGGGCTGGTACTCACACGCCTGGACATCACCTTGCGCCCGCGTGGAGCCGATGCCACCTCGGCCGACGTGAGTTACAGCTACACCGCGCTGTCGGAGGAAGGCGCGGCCTGGGTTGCCGAGCGGACCGCCGACTGGTACGTGCGATTCATGGAGGAGTGGGAGAAGGAACTGAACGCCTATCTGGCGACCAGCTGACGATCTGCGTCGCGCCACCACCATCCTCCGCCCATCGTCCATTGGGCGAGAGGCGGAATACCCGGCACAGCCCGCTAGTCGGTTGTCCCGTTTTCGCTTTTCCCGCCACCATTGGCCTCGCCACCCGCCTCGGCGACCTCCGGTTCGTCGCTCAACAACTGCACGATCAACACCGCAGCCGTGAGCACCAAAATCGTGGGGAACAATCTGGGAAGAAGCTGACCGATGGGATGCATGATGCCTCCTGTGGATTGCGGCTACCCCTTCTTCTTCTTCGGCACCGCAAGTTCGGCGAGGACCGCCGGTGCTGCTCCCACATCGGCCCAGTGGTCGACGGGGTACTGCAGCACGGCGATGCCGGCCGTTGGCAGGTTCTCGATGAAGTGCTTGGTAGCGCTGTTGATAAAATCGGTGAAGCCCGGATTGTGGCCCACCAGCACGACGTGATCCCAGGCGTCGTCGAGGCCGCGCACTATCTCCAGCAGAGCTCTCGCGTCGGCCTGATAGATGCGCTCGTCTTCCTGGATACTGTCCGTGGCCATTCCCGCAGCCTCGGCGAACAACCGGGCAGTTGTGATTGCCCGCCTGGCTGGACTCGACACCAGCAACACATCTTCAACTGAATAATGCGTCGCGAAGCGACCTCCCATCTCCGGCGCAGTGCGTTTGCCGCGCTTGTTGAGCTTGCGGTCCGCATCGGGAAGGCTCAGGTCCTTCCAACTCGACTTGGCATGGCGGAGAAGCGTGAGACGTTTCATCGGGGCACCAGGGCAACCACCCGAACCGGCCCGCCAGACCCGCCCTCGATCTTGATGGGCAGCGCGATCACCACGGCGCCGGTCGGTGGTAGACGATCGAGGTTAGTGAGATTTTCGAGACCGGGCACGTTGGACGAGGCCGCGATTCGGTGAACCATGAAGTTGGTGGACG
>JBDHMR010000502.1:0-2296 GCA_039656035.1 Gemmatimonadota bacterium | reverse complement strand
TCGCGTGGCTGCCTGCAGCGCTACTGGCCTGTAGCAGCACCCCCAAAGAGGTGCCGTTCCCTTCGCCCACAACCCAGGTATGGGCCCCAGCCGATGGTGATAGTGTAGCCGTCATGCTCCCCTCGCCACGCGATTTTGCCTCCTCGAACTCTGTGGGGGATCGCTATGACTCGGCGACAGATTCGACGACCATGTCGGTCGAGGTGCAGTCGCAGCAGTTCTCGGTGCGCCGCAACCGCCCGCGGGTGACTTTCTCCTTCCGTTTCGCCGGCCGAGAACGCCAGGATGTTCCCGGCACAGTGGTGCTCGAAGTGAAGACGACCCAGCCCCACGCGTTCCAAGGCAACGCTGGCAGCTATAGCGCGGGTGATACCGTCATCGACTTGCCGACTCCGGCGTTCCGGTCGGTCACCAACGTTCAAGGCACGGACAACTTCCTCACCTTCCAGATACCGATTGCCGACTACAGCCGAATTCTCGAGGCGGCCGAAGCGGCCATGACGGTGGGGGGATTCGACATCCCACTGGGTGAGGGGGCCGTCGAATCGATGCGGGAGCTTGGCACCAGGATGTGGTCCGGCGAGTAGAGCGCAAGCACCTGCCGATGGCTGACGTGGCCGTTGCCGGCGGGTGGCGATCTCGGTATTCCCCACCAGAAACGCGAATGACGGCCCTCACGGAACCGCCATCGTTTCAACACGTTATCGGATGGAGCGTGCCGGAATCGAACCGGCGACCCCCTGCTTGCAAAGTATCTATATGGAAGGCGAATGCGTGCAACCTGCACATTCTAGGGGCTCGGATGCGCACATTTCCGTGCATCGACACCCCAATGCGTGCATCCTGCGCGGAATTGTTAGCACAAATGTTGGCACACCCGGCGCGACTCAACACTGGTGTGTTGTCCACCGCCGGAATGGCCTACAAAGCCCGCAACTAAGGAGTACCGGCCGTCCATTGTGCTTCTTGCCACTGCTCTCACCTGCGCAACCTACGCTACGGTTGGGTGTCCTCCACCCGTACCGTGTTGACGTCTACCATGAGGTCCGTTAGCCGGTCGGCGATGTCGTCCTCCATGGTTTCCTGATATCGCCCACCCAGGTGTTGGGCCATGAACTGTTCGAGGGCTGCCGCCATCGCGATTCGGTTCTCCCGCCCAGCAAAGCCATGTCCCTCATCGGGAGCGAGCATGTAGCTCACTTCGCGACCCAAGTCTCGGAGTGCCACCACGATCTGTTCCGATTCGCGCACGTTGACCCTCGGGTCGTTGGCGCCCTGGATAATCAACAGCGGGGCCGTGATCTGGTCCGCGGAGAAGAGCGGAGACTGTTCGACGAGGCGGTCATAGTCCTCAGGGACGTCTGGGTTGCCGAGCCGGACGTCGAAGATGGCCTTCATCGGTTTCCAATAGGGCGGAATGGCCGCCAGCAGTGTCAGGATGTTTGACGGTCCCACATACGAAACGCCAGCGGCGTACAGGTCGGGCGTGTAGGTCCCACCAGCAAGAGTTGCGTAGCCACCGTAGGATGCCCCAAAAATACCAACGCGATCAGGGTCGATGTCCTCCTCGGTGATCACGTACTCCACACCGTCCGTGATGTCGTGCTGCATCGCCCCCGTGCCCCATTCGTTGTTCCCCGCATTGAGGAATGCCTTCCCGTAACCTGTCGAGCCGCGGAAATTGGGTTGAAACACGGCATACCCGCGGTTGGCGAGGAATTGGGCGAACGAATCGTAGCCCCACCGGTCGCGCCCCCAAGGCCCGCCATGGGGGAAGACGACCATGGCGACCGGTTGGCCCTCGACATTCTTCGGCATCGTCAGGTAACCGGGCACCTCGAGGCCATCCCGCGTTCTATAGCGGACCGGCCGCATTGTGGCGAGGTGTTCACTGGGAAGATCGGGTCGCGAGCTATAGAGGAACTCGACGCTCTCGTCCTCACGGTCGTAGAGATAGGCGGAGCCGGGGTCCACATCCCGCGACACGTAAACGATCCATCGATTTTCGTCCTCGGTGGACGAGGTGAAGGATACTTCGCCTTCGGGTAATTTCTCCCGTAACACCGCCAGATCGCGCTCGACTTGGTCATTCCTAGGATAGATGCGTACTCGGTCGCCTACGTACCTGGTAGCGACGAGCTCGTCGGTGATGTCGGAGAACACCGCACCCCCGAAATCTACCTGGCCCAAAGGATCGGACTCGACTAAGGTTTCCTCCCCGTTCCCGGGGTTGAAGAGGATCAATCTCGTCAGGTCGAGGTCGTCCCCTTTGTTGGTAATCATGTACACCCGCTCG
>JBDHMR010000501.1:0-2296 GCA_039656035.1 Gemmatimonadota bacterium | reverse complement strand
GAGACGGTTCAAATCTCCAAAAGGCCCACCAGAGTAAGAGGCACGTTTCTCGTCAACGGCGAGGAACACGACGTCACGTATCCATCACACAGGACCTTGCTCGAGGTGTTGCGGGAAGAGCTGGGGCTGACGGGGACCAAGCATGGTTGCGAGTTGGGGGAGTGCGGTACCTGTACTGTGCTGATCGATGGACAGCCGATCCTTTCATGTCTGGCGTTGGCGCAGGCTTACGAGAACACTTCGATCGAAACGGTCGAGGGTATGGCCGACGGGTCAGAGCTCGACCCGCTACAGACCGCGTTCGTGGAGATGGGCGCAGCCCAGTGTGGCTACTGTACCCCTGGAATCCTGCTTACCGCAAAGGCCCTCCTGGAAGAGCAGCCGGCGCCGGCCCGGCAGGATATCAAGGACGCTCTGGCCGGCAACCTGTGTCGCTGTACTGGTTACATCAAGATCTATGAGGCCGTCGAACTGGCTGCGGCGCGGATGAGGGGCGAGACGGCGGAGCCGGCGAGGGAGGCGTTCTATGGGCAATGATGCGCCTTTCGCAATCATCGGCAAGCCGCTTCCCAAGATCGACGCGGCGGCCAAGTGTTTGGGCCGGACCAAGTTCGCCGACGACATCGTGCTGCCGCGGATGCTCGCGGGCAAGATCCTGCGGAGTCCCCATCCCCATGCGCGCATCGTCTCGATAGATACCAGTAGGGCAGAGGCTCTGGACGGGGTAAAGGCGGTCATCACCGGGCGCGATGTTCCCATCGCCTTCGGCATCCTCCCGGTGAGCCAGGACGAACACGCCCTTGAGAGCGATCACGTACGGTTCATCGGTGATCCGGTCGTCGCCGTTGCGGCCATCGATGAGGACACGGCCACCGAGGCGCTCGACCTGATCGATGTCATCTACCAGAAGCTCGAGGTCATCGGATCGATCGCCGACGCGGTGGCCAAGCCGGAGCCGCAGCTTCACGACTACGCGGATGAGGGCAACCTCCACAAGCTGGTCCACCTGGAATTTGGGCCCGTGGAGGAAACGCTCGACCGGGCCCACCTGGTGCAGGAAGATCTGTTCTTCTACGAGGGCAACACCCATCTCGCCATGGAGCAGCACGCCACCGTGGCCGAGTATGGGGGCAACCGGCGACTGACCGTGTGGTCAAGCAGCCAGACACCGCACTACGTCCACCGGGCGCTGGAGAAGGTGCTGGAAATTCCTCGCAGCCGCATCCGGGTGGTTGCCATGCCCAATGGTGGAGGCTTCGGTGGCAAGAGCGACCCGTTCGCCCACGAGATAGTGGCGGCCAAGTTGGCCATCCTGACTGGCCGGCCGGTCAAGATATGCCTCACGCGAGAAGAGGTTTTCTACTGCCATCGGGGACGTCATCCGGTAATGATGAAAGTACGGACCGGGGTCGCTGAGGACGGCACCATTACCGGCATGGACTTCGAGTCGTACCTCGACGGCGGCGCCTACGGGTCGTACGGGCTAGCCTCGACCTATTACACCGGGGCACTACAGACGGTCACCTACCAGATCCCGGCATACCGGTTCCGGGGCGCCCGGGCTTTCACCAACAAGGCGCCTTGCGGACCCAAGAGAGGGCACGGTACCCCCCAACCGCGCTTTGCAGTGGAAGTGACGCTCGACAAGATCGCCGAGCGGTTGGACATCGATCCCGCGGTGCTCAGGCTGAAGCAGTTGCAGCCGGCGGACTCGCTGACGGCCAACTGGCTCAAGATCGGGTCGATGGGGCTCGGTGCCTGCATCGACAAGGTGGTGGAGGGCTCCGAATGGAACAGCCGCTTCCGCAAGCTTCCCTATGGCAAGGGCTTGGGTCTGGCCTGTTCCTCGTACATAACCGGCGCCGGTCTCCCCATCTACTGGAACTCGATGCCGCATTCGGGAGTGCAGTTGAAGTGCGACCGGGGCGGTGGAGTCACCGTGTTCTGCGGCTCGACAGACATCGGCCAGGGATCGGACTCTATTCTGGCGTACATCGTGGCCGAAGTCCTCGGCGTGGAGCCGATGGAGATCGCCGTAATCACCGGGGACACCGACCTGACACCGGTGGACTTGGGAAGCTACTCGTCGCGGGTAACGCTGATGACCGGCCAAGCTGCCATTCAGGCTGCCGAGAGGGTGCGGGCCACCATGGTGGGGCCGGTGGCCGCCAAACTTGATGTGCCGGCCGAGCGCCTGGTGTTCGCCGGGGGCATGGTGTTCGACTCCCAGGATCCGGGGCAAGGTCTTTCCTTCGCAGAAGCAGTGGCGCTCACGGAAACTGCCACGGGAACGGTT
>JBDHMR010000500.1:0-2298 GCA_039656035.1 Gemmatimonadota bacterium | reverse complement strand
GAGGCCGTGGGATACACGTTTCACCAAGCCGACATCACCGTCATCATGGAACGTCCCAAGCTCGGCCCTCACACGGCCGCCATGGCCCAGGCGCTGGCCGAGGTACTGGGAGCCGAGGCCGAGGCCGTTTCCATCAAGGCCAAGACCAATGAGGGCATGGGCTTCATCGGCCGGGGCGAAGGTGTGGCGGTAATGGCCGTTGCCACCCTGGAGCGTCGCTGATCGCCGGATTTCTCGACTGGCTCGCCTTGCTGCCAAGCAGCACGGTCTACGCGATAGTCGCCATTATGGCGGCACTGGAAAACGTCCTCCCGGTCATCCCCGCCGACACCGTGGTGGCGCTCGGCGCCTTCCTGTCACACCGCGGGCTAACCAGTCCTCTGGGCGTGTTCCTGGCCACCTGGGCCGCCAATTGCGCCGGGGCGGCCGCCGTCTACTTCGCCACCTTCCGCTACGGCCGGTCGTTCATGGACACAGGCTTCGGCCGGCGGCTGGTGACACCGGCAGGTATCGCCGTCATCGAGCGCGAGTACGCCCGCTTCGGGGTCGCCGGCATTGTCCTCGCGCGGTTCCTTCCCGGCGTTCGCGCCATCGTCCCGGCCTTCGCCGGCCTGGTGAGACTGGAGCCTGCCCGGGCGCTGATTCCCATCTGTCTGGCATCGGGTATCTGGTACGGCGCCATCACGCTCCTGGCGGCCCGGGTCGGCGCCGAGTGGGATACCATCGTCCGGTGGCTGGCGGGAGTGAACCGGGCCATGGCCGTCGTCGCGGTGTTAGTGATCGCCGTGGTGATCGTTGCCGTCATGCGCCGTCGACGTGAGCGGCGGCGCTACCTGTGGCGTCAGCTCGAGCTGGCCCTGGAGAAGGAAGCCCACGGACCCCACGTCAAGCGAGACCCCGCACTGCGGGCCGCGGCCGCCCTGGTACTGGAACTGGTCTATGCCGACGAAGTCTTGGGGGCAGAGGAGCGCCAGCTCGTCGAGGCTCACCTCACCGACCGATGGGACCTCGAAAGGCCCCGCGGCGCGTCCCCGGCCGATCTCCACGCCCAGGCCGACAAACTCACCGGCCGATTCACCCACCAGCAGCGCCTGGACCTCCTCCGCCGCATGTGGCGCGCCGCCCTGCGCGACGGCCCCCCCGGCACCCACCAGGAGCGCCTCCTAGGCCGCGCCGCAGCCCTGCTGGGAATCGACCCCGAAGAGGCCACTCGAGTTGCTCACGACTCCTTGCCAGGAATACCGCGGGACCATTCCGCCGACGGTACCCAATCGTGAGCAAACCGCCCCCGCTGCCCCCGCAGCCCTCGCTGCCCCCGCCGCGCGCCGCCCAAGCAGCCCGCGATCTCCGTTTCGCCATCGAGCCATTTCAGGATTATCTAAGTCTCGAGGCGGGCAATAGCGCCAACACCGTGTCCAGCTACACCCGCGACGTCCGCCGCCTGGCCGAGTTCGCCGAGTCCAAAGGCGCCACCAGCCCCGGCGCCGTCACTCGCGAGATACTCAGGGAGTTGGTGTTCGCCCTCAAGGACCTTGGACTCAGCCCGGCCACCATCCGGCGCCAGATCTCGGCCGCGCGCACCTACTACGCCTTCATGGTCGGGGAAGGGGAGGTGGCGCAGGACCCCACCGACCGGCTGCAACCACCCAAGCCGGGCCGGAGCCTGCCCGACGTCCTGACGATCGAAGAAATCAACGCGCTGCTGGAAGCTCCCCAAGTGGACGACACTCTTGGCTGGCGCGATCGGGCGCTGCTGGAGCTGGGCTACGGGGCCGGGCTGCGGGTATCCGAGCTGTGCGGCCTGGAGCTCAAGGATCTAGTGCTGACCGAGGGTCTGGTGCGCGCCTTCGGCAAGGGCAGCAAGGAGCGGCTGGTTCCGATCGGGCGCAATGTGGTCGGCGCGGTGTCGGTCTACCTCCACTCGGTGCGGGCCGAACTCGATAGGGGGAAGACGCGCAACCGTGTGCTGCTGAACGCTCGAGGGCAACCACTGTCCCGAGTGGGCGCCTGGGGTATCGTGAAGAAGGCGGCCGAGCGCGCCAAGATCACCAAGCGGGTAACGCCACACACCCTGAGGCATACTTTCGCCACGCATCTCCTGGAAGGCGGGGCGGACCTCAGGGCGTTGCAGGAAATGCTAGGGCACGCCGACCTGGCCACCACGCAGATTTATACCCACGTGGACCGCGAGTATCTGCGTGAGGTTCATCGACGGTTTCATCCCAGGGGATGAAGGAGAAGATGCGGGGCGGTGGGGCTGCGGGGCAGCGGGCCGCTTGGTGTCTTCTGGTGTGCGTG
>JBDHMR010000499.1:0-2310 GCA_039656035.1 Gemmatimonadota bacterium | reverse complement strand
GAACGCCTGGGACTGTCGGCCGGAAATCTCGACACACTGTATCGCGGTGGCTTGTTGCACGACATCGGAAAGATTGCCATCCCGGCGGCCATTCTGAACAAGGCTGGCGCCCTCACCGACCAGGAACTCGCCATCATCCAGCAACACCAGTCTACCGGCGCCCGTATCCTGTCTCCCATAGGCGCATATCGTGACACCATCCCCATCGTCTTGTCCCACCACGAGCGGCTCGACGGCAGTGGATACCCCGAAGCGCTCGTGGGGGACCAGATCCCTCTACTGGCGCGTGTGGCCGCCGTGGCGGATGTGTACGACGCATTGAGTTCTCCGCGCCCCTACCGGCCCGGATGGCTTGTTGAGCGGGTCCTGGAGCACATAACAGATGGTGCCGGCGTTCTGTTCGATTCCGCCGTCACCGACGCCCTGGTGCGAGTGGTCGAAGCTGGGGTTATCCAGTCACCCGGAATGAACGGCGCACCGTCTCCTGCCGTCCTCCGGGAGGAGAGCTTGGGCAACTCCGGAATGCAAAACGCGGTCTCGCTGCCACGATTGGCCCCGGTTGCCGGCAGATAACTCCTTGAAATTCAAAGGAGTAAGCGCCAGGCACTGGACTTGCAAGACAGTGTCCCGACAGGTGTGGGTGGTAACGGGGTAGTGTCGGGAACCGCAATCACGGCAGGCGCATGACTCACTTTGGGCCAAATCAGGACGGGCGAACCAGGTCGTCATCCAAGCGTGGGATGACGATGGTCGAGATGATGTTGGTCTTGGTCACCGTCGGCACCGTAACCTCCATCGCCACACCACGGCTGTCGGGCATGATGGACAAAGCCCGTATTATCGAGGCCACCGGCCAAATAAGTGCCATCAACGCCGGCATAGTGGACTACATATCGCAGCACGAATCGCCGCCACCATCACTGGACGCCATGGGCTGGGCCGGTCACCGGGACCCGTGGGACCAGCCGTACATCTATCGGAACTTCGGTGATGAAATTCCGAGCGACGCCCGGGTGGACCAGTTTGGTGTGCCGGTCAACACCGCGTTCGATCTGTATAGTCTCGGAGAAGATGGATCGAGCAGTCCCTCGATCATGACCGCCGCAAGTCAGGACGACATCCTGCTCGGCGACGACGGAGGATTCATTGGCTCGGCAACCAGATATTGACCTCCAGATAGAGAGCTAGATCCAGGCCCAGCTCGAGGAACGAGCTGGGGGGGAAGCGGTGTATCCGGACGATCAGGCTACGACGAAGCAGGAGTCGAGGGACAACAAGTCAGAGTCCGCGCCAAAGCCGGCTGAACCCCCCACTCTCCAAGGATTCTTCGCCAGGATGGGCACTACGCCGGAGGGATCCGGGACCAACGGGAAGAAGCACCATACTCAGGTGGCCCGGGAGAACTTCGAAAAGGCACTGGAAGATCTGAAGGAAGTACAGGACGCGCCCAAGACCGGGGACGGTCCGCGGCATCGCTACCTCCCCTTCGTGGCGCCGGCAGCTCTGGTGGCCGTCTTTGTTGGCATCATGACGCTGCTACCACAAACGCCTGAATCGCTACCCCCGCAATTGATCGGATCGTGGAGTACCTCGGCCGGTAAGTATGCCGAGCGGACACTGCTGATATCGGAGAGCGAGATCGCCTTCGAACAGGGCTCTCGGGAGGGCTTCGCCAGCTACCCCATCACCGGCATCACTTCGGAGCGTAACGCCGATGGGGCACTCGCCTATGACATCACCTACGACAACGCAGGCGTGTCCCACCGGTTTTCATTCACCCATCAGCCGGTGGGCAACACCTTAACGCTCAAGAACCAACCGCAGGTTGTTTGGGAGAAAAGCGAAAAATAATATTCGGCGGTAAGAAATCGGAAAATTCAAAGCACGAATTCCGATTCCAAGTTTCCAATCTCTAGTTACCAGCCCCCTCATCCCGTTCCACACTCATCTTGGTAATACCGTGGCCTTCCGGCGGCCGCCGCTGCCAGCGCCGCTCTATGCGATACTGGAAGCCGTGTGACTCGGCCAGCGCGGCGAAAGCCTCCTGATCGGCCTCCGAAGCCTCGCTCCACAGCGGTTCCGGTATCACGATGACGCCACCGTCGCCCAGCCCCGGATCGTCCGATTCGAGCGCCTGCTTGAGCTGCTCCAGCCTGGTGTAGTTCAGATCGTTGGTCATGAAAACATAGGTATCATGAAATTCGGGACTTGGTAAGGGGCTGCCCCCGCCGCCCTCACTTTCCTGACGTCTTGCCCTGCCGCCATTCGCGAGCCACAATTCGTTTCCCCCCTGGATGGAGGACCACCCCT
>JBDHMR010000498.1:0-2312 GCA_039656035.1 Gemmatimonadota bacterium | reverse complement strand
GGGTGCGGGGCGAAGTCTCCAACTGTGTGTTCATGGGGTACGCCAACAAGGCCCACGAAGGGTTCCTCGGACACAGCGTCGTGGGGCATTGGGCCAACCTGGGTGCGCTGACCACGACCTCGAATCTAAAAAACACTTACGGCACCGTACGGTTGCAAACGAACGGGCCCCGGTGGGACACCGGACGCCAATTCCTTGGCAGTCTGATCGGCGACCACGCCAAGATCGCCATCGGAACCATGCTTGGTACCGGTACCATCATAGGCGCGGGAGCCAACGTCTTCGGCGCCGACCAAGTGCCGAAGTACGTGCCGCCCTTTGCCTGGGGAACCGCGGGAGATGAACTGATGAATTCCCAGGGGTTCCTTACCGTGGCTTCGAGGGTGATGCCGCGACGAGGAATCGAATGGACCCCTGAGCGAAAAGCCTCGCTTGAAGCGGTCTACGCCCGGATGGGCGGAGCGTGACCCGGCTCCACGTTCTGGGCTCGGGATCAAAGGGCAACGCCTTCGCGCTGGAGCACGAGGGCCAGGTCATGTTGATCGACGTCGGGTTCAGCGCCAAGGAAATTCGCCGCCGGGCCGAGGTGGTGGGGTTGCCGCTCGATGCAGTCGTGGGGATTGCGCTGACCCACGAACACGGCGACCACACGTCGGGCGTGCGGGTCCTGACCAAACATCTGGCCGCGCCGATCATCACTTCCCCGGGAACCTGGCACAAAGTAAGAGACCGATTGCCCCACTGTCACCATCTGTCGGCCGGCCTGGCTTCGATGGTCGAGGTGGGACCCTTCGTCGTCGAATCATGCCTCACCAGCCACGACGCACTCGAGCCCCTGGCCTTCTCCATCCGTCTGCCCGACGGTATCACCCTCGGCGTGGCCTACGACGTCGGGCGGCCGACCGCTGCCATGAAGTACTTGCTGCGGCAGGCGACCGCTCTGGTGATCGAGGCCAACCACGACGACGTAATGCTACGGATGAGCGACTACCCCGCCACCGTACGCCAACGTATCGCCGGCTCCGCCGGTCACCTCTCCAACCGCACCACCGCCGACCTGGTGTCGGAGCTGTGGCACCCGGATTTGGCGACGGTGGTGCTGGCGCACTTGAGCGAGAGCTGCAACACCCCCGCCCACGCCCGTGGCGCCGTAGAGCCGGTCATCCGTGCCGCCGGATTCACCGGCACCCTCCACGTGGCGTTGCAGACCGCGCCGCTCGACCCCATCCCCCTGGCCAGGCCCACTCGGAAAACACGAAGGGGCGACGCTCGCACGCCGCCCCCATTGGTCCTCGACCTCTAGCCCCTCAGTCAGAAACAGACATCCACCTCGCCGGGCATCGGGTCTTCCGGCACGCTGATACTGTCCGGCCGCGCAGACGGCGGCCCCACCCGTTTGAGCGTGAGCGGCTCTGTCAGGTCTCCCTCCGAAAGCGTCATCTTGTCGCCCTTCACCCGCAACTTGTAACACACCCATTCATCCCCAAGCGCAATCATGATGGTGTCGGTCCGTACGCGCCAACGCACGGTTTCACTCCCGTAGCTGGCACTCGAGTCAGCCCTGATGATGATCTCAGGAACCTCCGCGTCAGCCTTCGCTTCCCACGTTCCCAACAAACTCCCACCAGCGGATTGTGCCTCAGAAATCACCGGAACGGCCACGGCCGTGAGTGCGAGAATGAGCGTGAGGCGAGACAACGGCATTGGGCGATCCTTGGAGAGATGGTCGTGATCTTGGAATAGTAGATAGAGGGGCTAAGAGGGAAAAGAGGTAAACAGCTACAGGTGGAGCCCACCTTACGGGCGACGCATGCGTCGCCCCTACGAGCCATTAGACCCCGGAACACATTTCCCTCTTAGCCCTCTTAGCCTCTTAGCCCTCTTTTCCCTCTTTAGCCTCCAAAGAAAACGCCCCGGAACCATAGGCTCCGAGGCGTCTCCAGTCGTGCGACTACTCGCCTAGTACATCCCACCCATTCCGCCGCCCGGAGGACCCGCCGGCATTGGAGGCATGTCTTCCTTCTCCTCGACCACCACCGCCTCGGTGGTGAGCAGGAGGCCCGAGATCGACGCGGCGTTCTGCAGCGCGGTCCGGGTGACCAGCGTGGGATCGATCACACCCGCCTTGACCAGATCCTCGTACTTGTCGGTCGCGGCGTTGTAGCCGAAACTCAGGTCATCGGACTCCGCGACCTTCGCCACGACGATGGCGCCTTCGACGCCCGCGTTGGCAGCGATGATGCGGAGCGGCTCAACCACGGCCCGGGACACGATGTCCACGCCGACCTTCTCGTCGTGGGTGCCCTTGACCT
>JBDHMR010000497.1:0-3100 GCA_039656035.1 Gemmatimonadota bacterium | reverse complement strand
CCCAGCCTCAGCATGGTCTCGACCACTCGGTCGTGTTCTGCCTGCGCTTCGTCGGCTCCCATTTGCTGCAACGCGGCGGCTCCGATGGCGGCACACTCCGACTGAAGAATGGGACTCCCACCCGAGGCAGCGACGGCTTCGCCGGCTACAGCGCGGCTATGCGCTTCTTCCGGGTTCCCCTGTGCCAAGGCCATCCGGGCACTCACCCGCTCCAATTCAGCCTTGCCCAGTTTATCCTGGACGCCCTCGAGGAGTTGGCCGGCGGCGTCGATTTGTCCTTGCGCCCGCTCGAATTCTCCTACGTCCAGGTCCAGCTCCGCAGACCCCAAGTGTACCAACGCCAGCAGAGACGTTTCAGCCGCAACCAACGCGTGGCGCATGGCGTGGCGAACCGCTTCGAGGGCTTCCGGCCACCCCTTCTCCTGCCGTTGAACCAATCCAATGTTGTGATAGGCCTCCGCCAGACCACGATCGTTCCCGTCGCTCTGGTACATAGTGATGGCTTCACGGTAGCGAGCGAGCGCCTCGAGGGTCCGGCCCTGGATATGGGCCACCGAGGCGAGGTTCTGGAGGATATGTGGAGCGATGCGTGTGTCTTCCAACTGGCGGGCTAGCTCGAGAGCCTCGGCCAGCTGGGCCTCGGCATCATCGAGTGAGCCGCGTTCGAAGGCGAGCGCCCCCAGCAGGTGAAGGGCCTGCATACGACCGCCCACGTCGTTCATCCGGCGGCCGTGCTCCAGCAGCGACAGCCCGAGTGTGGTGGCCTGTTCCCAATCCCCCAACCTGGGAACGTTGACATGAAGGCATCGAAGACGTCGGGGTGCCACCATTCGCGGCTGACACTCATTTGTTCGAGTGCCATTTCCTGTTCCATCGCCGGGCGATAGCTGCGGGTAGTGGTCATGGCGTCGTACATGTCGACGATACCGATGATCTGGGCGGCCACGGGGATTTCATTGCCCCGCAGCCCGTCCGGATAGCCGGTCCCGTCGTACTTCTCGTGATGCGATCGAATGATCGGCTTGATGTCCCAGGGAAACTCGGTTGCTGCCAGCAGTTCGAGCCCCCACACAGGGTGGTTCTTGACGACCTCGAACTCCTCGGTCGTGAGAGGGCCCTTCTTGTTGATGATCTCGGGCGAAACCCTGACTTTGCCGACGTCGTGTAGGTAAGCCCCGAGGCGGATCCTGGTCAGCTCGCCGTCGTCGAGTCCCAGCGCGCTAGCCACTCGTACGGCGTACTCGGCCACGCGGCTGCAATGCCCGTGGGTGTAGCTGTCAGCCGACTCAATGGATTGGCCCCACTCACGGACGACCTCGAAGTAGGTGCCTTCCAGCTTGTCGACCTTGCCGACCACATCGACCAGATCCGCTTTGGCAGCGAGCCGGCGAAAGACACGGTGGGCCACGTTCAAGTGTTTCAGGGCTTTCTGGTTCCGGCCCTGAGACTGATAAAGGACGGCCAGTTCGCGCAGAGTCTCAGCCTCTTCGAGAGGGAAATGCCCCTCGGAGGCGAGGTCTAGTGAAAGGTTCAGACGAGCTTCCGCCAACGCCGGTTTCCCAGCTTCTCGATAGAGCGTACCGAGAAATCTGTAGGCTGCCGAGCGGCCGTCTTGAGCGCCCAACCGAGTGAAGATATCGAGAGCGGTCTCGGCGCTGTTGCGGGCGTCTTCGAAGTGCTGTCTGGCCAGGTGGATTTCCGTGATGTTCAGCGAGCAGAGGCCTTCGAGATGGACGTCGCCGATGCTATCGGCTAGCGCCATGCTGCGTGAGAAGTAATCATGCGCCTCGTCCCATTTTTCCAGATCGCAATGAATCATCCCCAGGTTGTGGAATGAAATTGCGCGACCGCGATCATCGCTGCACTCCTCGAACGCCTCGAGAGATTGGCGGTAGTTGCCGAGAGCCTCAGAGATGTCTCCCTGGATGTTGGCCAGGATGCCCAGGTTTTGGCGCACCCGGCCACGAATCGCACCGTCCTCACCGCCAAGGCGGAGTGCCTGATGAAAGATCTGGCGGGCGGCCTCGTACTCCCCACGCTCGAGATCGAATCCCGCAATGGTGTTGAGCGCTTCGGCCACCAGCACGTTGTTGTCCAGGGCGAGAGCCACATCGTGACTCCGGTGGCACAGTGATCGAGCGCGTTCCTTGTCGTCCCGCCGGTGATGAACCACACCCAGGCGACGGAGGGTCATGGCCAACACGGCGCCGTCGTCCTCAGCCTCGGCGGCGATGATGGCGGCGTCGTACCAATAGATCGCCTCGTCCAGCTGGCCGCGGCCATCGTGCCGCTGCGCTTCCTCTAGTAGCTGCCGCGGTGTCTTCGCGTCGTCGGCAGGTACCGTCGGGCGAGTGCCCCCGACCCACAGGTGTGGTAGATCCAGGAGGAGGGTTCGGTTGGACATGGTCTAGTACGCCACCGCGTACTTGGAAAAGTGATCGATCTCGGCGGTGACTTTACCTTCCCGCGTGCTGTTGGTGGAGATAGGCCACTCGAGCACGTTGTGGTTGGCATCGATGTAGGCAATCCGATACTCGAAGCCCTCGGGCCGGTCGCAGTGCCTGTAGTTCAGAGTCAGTGTGGACGCGGTGGCAAACTGGAGGCCATGGGACGACAGCTCCATGTCCACCAGGAGCGACGCCGGCACAACTCCGGTGATGACTGTCCGCTCGGTCAGAGCGCCGGCAGGAATGAGGATCTTGTGGCGCCCGACCTTTATTTCCCCGCCTGCAGGCCCAATGATTTTCACCTTGCCCGCGTATTTTTTGGGCTTGCATATCAGGAACTGTGATTGCCCCCGCGGAAAATCATGGAGGTAGGTCTCCCACACGACTTTGAGCGAGTCGTACACCGTCTTGCTGGCCAACTTCTCGACGTCGATGCGAGCCTTCTCGGACTCTTTCCACGCCTCGAGCTCGGCGTCGCTGCACCCGGTGCCGTTCAGGTAGCAGGCCGGTGCGTCGGGGTTGGGGGAGACAGCAGTATCGGGTGGCGCGATCGACCCACACAGGACGTTGAACTGCACCGATGTCGTGAGACCGGTCGAGAGTTGGACCGCATGGAAATCGGTGCTGTCGACCAGGGCACAGTTACCGGCTAT
>JBDHMR010000496.1:0-2315 GCA_039656035.1 Gemmatimonadota bacterium | reverse complement strand
AAGCAAAGGTGTTGTAGACCATGGCCAATATCATTGCTGTGTTGGAGCAGCGCGACGGCGCGCTGCGGAAGGTGTCCTACGAAACCGTCACCGCGGCCCGGCTGTTGGCCGACACCATGGGGGCCACGGTAGATGCCTTGGTCCTGGGCGCTGGCCCGGTCAGTGGTGTCGATCAGGTCGCCATCTATGGCGCCGATCGAGTGTTGACGGCGGACCATCAGAGTTTCGGACTGTACCAGCCCGACGGTTACGCGGCCACGGTCGCCAGCGCAGCCGAGGGCTGCTCCGCCATCATCTTCGGCGCAACCGCCACGGGGAAGGACCTGGCGCCACGGGTGGCGGCAAAGCTGGGAGTCGGGTACGCTGCCGAAATCACTGGATGCACTGTCGACGGGGACCATCTCGTGGCCACCCGGCCGGTGTACGGCGGTAAGGCGTTGCAGAAGATTAGACTCACCGGCTCGCCTGCCGTGCTGTCGGTGCGCCCTAACACGGTCCCGCTCGCCGAGTCGCCCAAGGAGGGAGCGGTGGAGAGCGTTGCGGTACCGGACTTCGAAACGCGTGTGACCGTCACGGAAGTGAAAGCTCCGGCAGGCGCCGCACTCGACGTGGCGGAGGCGACGATCGTGGTGGCCGGAGGCCGGGGTCTCAAGGAATCGGAGAACTTCAAGTTGATCGAAGAATTGGCGGCGGCGTTCGGTGACGCCGCCGTCGGATCCAGCCGTGCGGTGGTCGACGCCGGCTGGCAAGATCACTCGACACAGGTAGGGCAGACCGGCAAGACGGTAAGCCCCAACCTGTACGTGGCAGTCGGCATTTCGGGCGCCATCCAGCATCTTGCCGGCATGCGTACCGCCAAGACCATCGTGGCCATCAACAAGGACGCGGACGCGCCCATTTTCAAGGTGGCCGACTACGGCATCGTGGGCGATCTGTTCGAGGTGCTGCCCCGGCTCACCGAGGAAGTCAGGAAAGCCAAAGCCGAGGGTTGATTACTCGGACCATGGCGATAGCCCCGTTCCCCAGGTCCTGGTTTGTCCGCGTGGGTATGGTCATGGTTCTTCTGGCGGTTCCCGTCAGAACCGCAGCTGCGCAGGACTCCACTAACGTCACCGGAAACCTCTGGCTCGACTTCATCGTCGACTGGCGGTTTGCTCCTGAATTCCGCTTTTGGGCCGACAACTACTACCGGACGCTGTTTACCGGGGCGCCCACCCAGCGCATGGTTGGGACTCGACCAGAATTGTCATACGCGGCGCTGGGATGGCTCCAGGTCATGGCCGGAGCCAACATCCGTTACACCGACGATAGCGATGGGCTGAACTCTTGGGAATTGAGACCTTACCTCGGCGTGCAGTTCATCGGGGATCGCTTCCGTCGTGTCGTCCTCCAAAACTATTCTCGGTTGGAATACCGCAAGTTTCTTTATACCGACTCAGACTCGACCGCCGCGTCCTGGCGGTTTCGCACGCGGTTCGCAATCCAAGGCCTCGTTTCGGGGAAAACCTTCATTGATCCCGGAAGCTGGCGCCTTAGCGGTGACGTCGAGTTCTTCGTCGACCTGTCGGAGCCGGTGCCCGAACCGTTTGCCGACCGCGCCAGGATTCGCCTGGGTGTGGGACACGTCCGCACCCTCAAGTGGCATTTCGACGCTTTCTACATCCTGCAGTTCTCCCGCGACACCCGGAACAGCGGGGTCAACTCGATCGACAACTTCCTCCGGCTTCGGGTCAAGCTCTATCCAGAGACTCGGTTCCTCTACTGGCTCAGATAGGAATCATCCGACTTCGAATGGCGCGTCGAACACTACTTCCGCTGACGCGCGCTACGATTCTTCGGTACACCCGGCCGGCACGAAAAGGTGCACTGGGTTCCTCCGAGTGTTGTGCTTGGGGTTGATCATGATCACCACTCGTTCAGGCAACCCTGGCTTGAACGCCGCCACTTCTTCCCAGGCGGTCAGGTCCTCACGAAACTCGGCGAGGAAATCTGAGCGGATTGCCATGACGTCCTCGCAGCGAGCCGGTTCGATGCCATCGACGGGTGGGACAGGGGTCTCGTGGAGCGGGGGAGTCGGCCCGGCAGTGTAGCCAACGGGGTAGGGCTCAGCGCTGACCCTTACCGACCACAACGCGCGATAGCCGGGATGCTCCCCGACCCACCGCACCACCCCGATCGTGTTGTTCTGTGTCGGCACTGCCGCGATGAGCCCCACGACACCGATGTTGATTGCCAGGAAGGTCACGCCGCGCCAGCCGAGGGATCCAGCGCGTACCAGGTGCGCTGAGAGTGGCGCCAACAGGGCCAGGTATGCG
>JBDHMR010000495.1:0-2520 GCA_039656035.1 Gemmatimonadota bacterium | reverse complement strand
CCAATGATCTTGGCGTCGTGCGAGGTGACCCGCACGAGGATGGTCGTGGCCTGGGCGGCGATTGTTACAGGGGTGAGTGTCGTGAGGGCCACGACGGCGAGGACAGCGAGGGCAGCGGGAGCAGCGGGGGCAGTTTGGGTGCAACCGGGCATTGCTAGTATCTCCGGGAAATTGTGTCGGTTGGAACATACACGGTTCAAGATGCGTCGATCCAAAACAACAACGGGACGTCCATCACTGAACGTCCCGTCTGAGATATCCGCAGCTAAAGCCGCAACTAACTGCCCTCGCTGCTCCCGCTGCCCCCGCCGCCCACGCTTACGTCATCCGCACTCCGAGTAGCCGCACACGTGACACTTCACGCAGCCTTCGGCGTACTCGAGTTGTGATCCGCAGTCGGGGCAAGCTCCGGCCAGCGTCTCCTGCATACCGCCGAGGATGATCTGCTCGGCACCGGAGCTGACAGTCTGGATCACCTCGACCGCGTTGTCTTTCTTATTCGAGGGGAGCAACTCTTGTTGAATGCCCTGCTTGTCGAGCATGTGGCGCTCGATGGCGATGCCGACGGCGTCGGGTACCGATAGTACCTTGTTGGGTCCCAGCCCGATGGTTCGGTCGGAGCTGATGCCGCGCAACTGCCGGTGTACTTCCTTGAGCGGGATGCCGGAGCGCAGCGCAAGGCTGATGAGGCGGCCCATGGCTTCGACGTCGGCCATGAGTGCGCCGCCGGCTTTGCCCAGACTCATGAAGACCTCGAAGGGCTGGCCCTTTTCGTCTTCGGTCAGGGTCACGTAGAGAGTGCCCAGGGGAGTATCGACCCGCCGGGTGGTGCCTCTCAGGAGTTCGGGCCGGGACCGCTTCTGGCGCCGCTGGAGGTTTTCGGCCTCCAACTCGTGCACCATGGTGCGCAGCCGTTCGTTTTCGGTCCTGATTTCTGCCAGTTCGCCGTGCAGGTCGGCCTCCGAGAGCACCTCGCCGTCTTCGCTATCCGCCGGCACTCGGAGATCGGCGCGGGCCTCGGCGTGGCCTTCACGGGTGGCCTGTTCCTGGACCTTCTTGGCAGTGGCCCCGGTGGAGAGGACCTGCATGTCTCTGCTTCCGTCGCGATATACGGTTACGCCCTTGCAGCCAAGCTCGAACGCCAACCGGTAGATCTCCTCGACGTATTCCTCGGTGGCATCGTTGGCGAAGTTGCAGGTCTTGGAGATGGCGCTGTCGTTGCTCTCCTGGTAACCGGCCTGCATACGGATGTGCCACTCGGGCTTGATGTGATTGGCGGTAATGAACACTTTGCGCCAGCGTTCCGGCACCTCGTCGAATTCGATGTGGCCCGACTCGGCAATGCGCTGCATCAGGTCTTCGGAGTACCAACCTTCCCGTTTTGCGACGCCGACGAACTCTTCGTTCACGTCAGGCATCAGCACGCCGGCCTGATTTCGCATGAAGGCGACGGCAAATAGCGGCTCGATACCGGAACTGCATCCGGCGATGATCGAGATGGTACCGGTGGGCGCCACGGTAGTAGTGTTGCAGTTGCGCAGTTTCCGCAGGGGCCGGATTCGCTCGCCATCGGCGTCGCGGGCACACGATTCGTCGGGACCCCAAATGCTCCGCTCCCACTCGGGGAACACGCCGCGGATGGTGGCGAGGCGTTCCGACTCCACCTTGGCTTCCTCGTCGACGAACGCCTGTACCTTGCGCGCCAACTCGACGGCCTCGTCGGAGTCATAGGCGATATTGAGCTTGATGAGCATGTCGGCCCAGCCCATGACTCCAAGACCGATCCGTCGGATGCGCTTGGCCAAGCTGGTGATTTCGGGGAGCGGATAGTTGTTGGCGTCGATCACGTTCTCGAGGAAGTGGGTCGACAGGTGGATCACGGTGCGCAGGGATTCCCAATCGATGGCGCCGTCCGCCACGAACGCACCGAGGTTGATGGAGCCGAGGTTGCACACGTCGTACGGCAACAGAGGTTGCTCGCCGCAGGGGTTGGTGGCCTCGTACGACCCCAGGTGCGGCACCGGGTTGTAGCGATTGGCCTGGTCGATGAAGAACACGCCGGGCTCACCCGTGCGCCAGGCGCCATGAATGACTTTCTGCCACACTTCGCGGGCGTTGAGCTGACCCACGACCTCGTCGGTCTTGGGATCGCCACCGAGATGTTGAAGTTGGTGATCTGGGTGATGTCGGTCTTGCAGTCGATGAACCCCATGATATCGGGGTGATCGACTCGCAGGATGCCCATGTTGGCGCCGCGGCGGGTACCGCCCTGCTTGACCACGTCGGTGCTGGCGTCGTACAGGGTCATGAACGATACCGGACCCGAGGCCACCCCCATGGTGGACCGGACTATGTCGTTGGTGGGCCGCAGGCGTGAGAAGCTGAAACCGGTGCCGCCACCCGATTGATGGACCAGAGCCATCGAACGCAGGGTGTCGTAGATACCGTCCTTGCCGTTGGCCAGCGTATCCGCGACCGGCAGGACGAAGCAGGCCGACAGTTGGCCCAACGGCCGGCCGG
>JBDHMR010000494.1:0-2318 GCA_039656035.1 Gemmatimonadota bacterium | reverse complement strand
CGCTCGGGCCGTTCGATAACGGCCGGGAGCCGGTACATGTCGTCCCCGCGGGACAGTGGCAGGCGGCCCGGCCGGCCGGAGGTTACACTCTGGTCGGTTGTTCCGTCGGGCCAGGATTCGAATTCGCCGATTTCCGACTCATGCGCGACGAGCCGGCAACCGAACGACGATTGCGGCAGGCGCATCCCGATCTCGTTTCCATGTTGTAGGAACTTCCTTCACTCGGGAGATTTCGTGCAATTCCTCCTACCGGTGATCATCAGCCTCCTCGGGGGCGTGGCAATTGGACTGCAGAACCCACTGGCCAGCCTGATGGGTCAGCGCATCGGCATTCTCCAAGGTGCATTCATCATTCACCTCGGCGGCACCATCGTGGCCGGCGTCCTCCTGCTCGCCGTGCCTGGAGGCAACCTCTCCGCCTGGCGCAGCGTCCCCTGGTACGCTCTGGCTGCCGGAGCACTTGGGGTGACCTTGGTTAGCGCCATCAGCTTCGCCATCCCCCGCATTGGCGTGGCGGCCACGGTAGGATTGGTGGTAGCCACCCAAATCGGTTTGGCGGCCTGGCTCGACCACTATGGGCTCCTCGGCCTCGACGTCCGCCTGTTCGATACCTGGCGCTTCATCGGCATGGTCCTACTCATGGTGGGGGCGTGGCTGGTTCTCCGGTAGACGACCAATCACCCTCAACGACGTGGAGGTCATGGAGTCCCATCGTCGCCGGGGTGTCGGCCGCGATATTGATCTCCAGTCATCTTCATGTGGACAAGGGTCTCCAGCTACCCGTGCGCTGCGAAAGGAGTGACCGTGGCAGACCGACTCATCACCAGGGATGAAGCCGAGGCACTCAGGATGGACCCAGAGCATTGGCACCTGGGAGTGATCTACGCCTGCCAGGACGACCCCCGTGTAGCAGTGCGCCACCGGAGGCTGATCGGCTGGTCGTGGAATTTCGCCAATCCGTGGACGGCGCCTGCCATATTTGCCGCGGTGCTGGCTATGTTGGGGCCCAGCTGGTTCCTGGTACAACGGGGGGCGATCGGCGCCGCCTTTGCCTCCGCGGCGTTGGTCGTCGTCCCCATAGTATTGCTGGTCCACTGGAACGCCTCGGGGCCGAGGCGATAGGCAGCGCCACTTCGATCTGGAGACCACCATGAAACCAATAGCCACCATCACTATCGTCCTGTTGACGGCCGTAGCCGCGGCGCACGCCTTTCGCCTGGTGCTTGCCCTCGAGGTAACCGTCGGCGCCACCGTCATCCCCATGTGGGTCAGTGTGGTCGGCGCGGCGGTGCCGGGTGCCCTCGCGGTAATGCTGTGGCGAGAGAGCCGTAACCTGACGGACTGATCTCGACCACTATCCCACCTCCGCAGAACGGCCGTCGCCTCGTCCCCTAGCACATTGGCGGGCCGTTTCTGGTTGCAACCCTACCACACCATCTCCCGTATTGCCTCAATCAGGTGGTGCCTACCACGGATACAACCTTTTCGTGACTCAGGGGTGTCTATACCTCGGGGCCACCTGGTCCCCAAGTAGCCAAACGATTGCCAGGCAACGACTTTCACAACGCACCCACCATTACCAAGAGGTTCGGATGAGCAAATCGCGGTTCCTTTTCGCCACAGCATTCGCCATCGCCGGCATTTCCGTCGGCAACTCGGACACGCTCGAAGCCCAGCAGTTTGGGGCCTATGCCGCGGGAACCGCGGACGAGATCCTCATCAGCGAGCCGGTCCAGACCACCGGCCCAGCCACCATCTACCGGTACCGGCGTAGCGGTGCCGGCGCCTGGGAGGAAACCGGTACCATGATGGCCCCCGAGCACGAAGGCGGCGATTACTTCGGGCGCTTCGTCGCGGTCGACGATCAGTCGCTCATCGTCGGCGGGACCACCATGGATCAGAGCTCCGGCTCGGTCTGGGTCTACCGGCGGGATGGGGCCGAGTGGCAATTGGTGGAGATCATGCGGCCGGACGATGTGGCCGAAGGAGATTCATTCGGCCGCTTCGGCCTGCTGCACGGCAACCTCCTGTTCGTCTCCGCTCTGGGGCACAACGAAAGCCGTGGGGCGATCTGGGTATTTCAGCGGGGCGCCGAGGGCCGCTGGGTGCAGGAAGCCAAACTGGAGCCGGCCGAGGACGCGCCGTCCCAGGAGTTCTTTGGCTGGTCGCTGGCGTTCGATGGCGAGCGGCTCCTCACCGGGGCCTTACAGGCAAGCCAGGAACTGCAGAGTCGGGGTGCGGCTTACATCTTCCGCAGGAATGGCCCGGGAGACTGGGTCAAGGAAGCACGCCTGGTCTTGGACGAAGAAGATGCCGAG
>JBDHMR010000493.1:0-4117 GCA_039656035.1 Gemmatimonadota bacterium | reverse complement strand
CGGCTGCGTTGGCCCAGCGAATCAGAGTCGCCAGCCTGCCGTGGGGCTCACCCGCCAGGCTGTACCCTATCACGCCGTCGATCACCAGGTCGACTTCCTTGGGTGGCATGTCGCTGTGGGCATCATCGAGCCGGTACCCCATGTGACCAAGGATCTTCGCCTGATGGGCGGGCACCCCGCCGTAGTGGCCTACGGGTCTAACCAAAGCGCAATGCACCTCGGCACCCCAGTTGAGCAAATCGCGAGCGCACACCAAGGCCCCACCGCCATTGCCACCGGCTCCGGCCAGAACAGCGACCGACTTCCCCCGGCAACCACCGGAGAGAAACCGGTTCCGCGCCACCCGCGCCAGCGCGCGCCCGGCCAGTTCCATCATCTGCACCAAGTCGATGCCCAACTCGTCGACCATGATACGATCGACCTCGACCATCTGAGCCACCGACAACGTCGGCGGCAGCGGCGCGACCGGAAAGGATTGGGTAGTGGTCATAGACTCGAACCTACACATTCTGCAAGACACGGCCAGGGAACAGCAACCCAAGGAATGACGGTTGTAAACTGCCCTCGCTGCTCCCGCTGCCCCCGCCGCCCTCGCCTAGTTCAATGCCCCCCGTGCTTCACCATTTTGGGAGCGGTCTCCGCAAAGGAGTAGCCATCCGCTGGACACTTCACTGCGGGATTGGTCGGTGAGAATACTCCGGCTGGGTTCGACTTCCACAGCCACACGTGGAGGTCGTAGTGATGCGCACCCGAAGGCATGAGCGGCTTGTGTCCTTCCATCGGTCCCCCAAGCTCCTTGCCGAATATCGAGGGCCGGGTTTCGCCGGCAACCGAGAGCGGCATGAACCACTCAGCAGCCACGAGTCGCAGGTCATCTCCGTGGGGCTCGTAGATCAGGATCTGAGGTTTGGTCGGATCCAATTCCGGACTGATGAAGTTGATGTTGATGAGATGCACACCCATCCCGCCCGCAGGATAGGCCATGGAGCCCTCGACCATGCCCTTCGGGTATTCGATGCAACCAACGGTAGACAGATAGCCGTCGTGCACGGCCACGATCACATCCTGATACTTCTCCAACCCTGCTCGCACCTCTTGGAGCTCGGGCGAAAGCGATACGTCCTGGCCCTGAACCACTGACGCGCCTAGGAGTAGCGCGGCGCCGGCCGCGGTGCGCCTGACGAAACTGCTCAGCATGGCAACTCTCGAGTGGGAGGAGTCCTAGATTGGCATTCAGTGACGGTTTGGTCCAGGGACAGAGAAGAAGGTGTGCGGTGTGCGGAGAGTGCCCCGCCGCACTGCTGCCCCGCCGCCCGCGCTTTTCTCTCCTTGCGACTAACTGCCGACCAGCTACACTACGGGCAACCGTGGGTGCCACCAAGTAAATCCCAACTGACAGGATCCCCATATGAAGTCGCAACAATCCCCCCTGGACGGCCTCAAAGGCCTGCGGCCGCCGAATACTCCCCCTCCCCGAACCATCGGCATCGGGCTGCTGGTTCTGCTGGGACTGGTAGCGGTCTGGAGTGCCGTGTACATGGTAGAGACGGAGGAGGTCGGCGTGGTGCTGACCTTCGGCAAGTACAGCCACCAGGCCGATCCCGGGCTCCGTATCAAGGCGCCGTGGCCGTTCCAGACGGTGGTGAAGGTGCCGGTGCAACGCCAGCTGAAGGCTGAGTTCGGTTTCCGCACCGCCAGCGCCGGCGTGCGCTCGCAGTATTCCCAGCTCGCGTTCAACGGAGAGTCGCTGATGCTCACGGGCGACCTGAACGTGGCGGTGGTCGAGTGGACCACGCAGTTCGACGCCAGAGAGAGGGGCACCGGGGACACCTTTCGCGACATGAACTAGGCGGTCATGCGTGCCGTGATCGGCGATCGCAGCGTCAACGAGGTTCTCACCGTCGGCCGGCAGGAGATCGCTTCGGAGGTGGAGCGGCGCCTGCAGGCGCTGGCCGACCAGTACGAGACGGGTATCAAGGTGGAGCAGATCGTGCTGCAGGACGTCAACCCGCCCGATCAGGTCCGGCCGGCGTTCAACGAGGTCAACCAGGCGCAGCAGGAAAAGGAGCGGATGATCAATGAGGCGAGGGCCCAGTACAACACCGTCATTCCCCGGGCCGGCGGTGAGGCCCAGCAGACGATCCAGCAGGCCGAGGGCTACGCCACTGATCGAGTCAACCGCGCGCGGGGTGACGCCGAGTTGTTCAAGTCGTTGTTGGCTGCCTATCGCAGGGCCCCGGAGGTGACCCGCAGACGCATATATCTCGAGACGATGCAGGCGGTGTATCCCAATGTGAAGCAGAAGATCATCCTGGACAAAGACCTACAGGGCGTGCTGCCGTTGCTGCCGCTGACTGGTGGGAAGTGACGCCATGACAAAAAATCTTACCATGATCGTTATCGGCATCCTGGTGCTGCTTGCCGTGTCGACCGCTGGCGGACTGTTCTATATCGTCGGCGAGACCGACCAGGTGGTTATCACCCAGTTCGGTGACCCGAAGGGTGAGCCGGTCACCACACCGGGATTGCACTTCAAGATCCCCTTCATTCGGAAGGCGAACTACTTCGACAAGCGCTTCCTGGAATGGGATGGCGACCCGAACGAAGTGCCGACCCGGGACAAGCGGTTCATCCACGTCGACACCTACGCCCGCTGGCGGATCACCGATCCGCTGCTGTACTTCCAGCGCCTGCGCAGCGAACAGGGGGCCCAATCGCGGCTCGACGACATCCTCGACGGCGAAACCCGCAATGTCATTGCCAAGCACGATCTGATCGAGGTGGTGCGCACCAGTAACCGCGAGTTCGTCATCTCCCAAGAGATCGGCGGAGATTCCGCGCGCATGAGCGAAGCAAACATCGAGTTCGGCAGGGAGGAGCTCGCTCGTGAAGTGCTGCTCGCGGCGCAGGGCCGCACGGAAGATCTGGGCATCGAGATCCTCGATTTCCAATTCAAGCGGCTCAACTACGTCGAGGAGGTGCGTGAGGAGGTCTACGCCCGGATGGTGTCAGAGCGGCAGCGGATCGCCGAGCAGTTCCGTTCCGAGGGAGCCGGCGAATCGGCGCGGATCAGCGGCGAGAGGGAGCGGGAACTCAAGGAGATAACCTCGGAGGCGTACCGTCAGGCTCAGGAGATCAAGGGCCGAGCCGACGCCGAGGCGGCCGATATCTACGCCGCGGCCTACAACCGGGACGCGGAATTCTACCGTTTCCTCAAGACCATGGAAGTGCTCCGAGAGACGCTGGACTCGACTACGGTGCTGGTGCTGAGCACCGACGGCGATTTCCTGCGATATCTCGGGCGGGCGCGGTAAGCGAGGGCGGCGGGGGCGGCGAGGGCAGTCACAAATCAAAGAACCACGAGTCACCCTGCCCTCGCTGCCCCCGCCTATTAGAGCTCCCCTACGAGCCAACTCGCTCGATAAGATCTTGGTCGAAATGCTCGACCATCATTAGTTCGGCTACCCCGGAGGGTGTACGAATCATCAAGAATCGTTGGGCATCGAGTGAGACATCGTACGACGGGTGCATGCCATGGAGGAGGTATTGTCTGGTTACGAACAGGCTATCGATTGCCACGATCGCGAAGGTCGAGTCTGTCTCGACGCGAACCCCAACGAGGTGACTGACCGTGCGATAGAAAAGCTCACCGCCACCCTTAGCCCACACCGGCTCGCGTCCACCTCCCTGAGATACTTGCCACTTGCCGCCTTGCACATCCTGAAACCGCTGCACCCAGATCTCTGCTTGACCGGTCTCTGTTGAGACATAGGCTATGTACTGTCCATTGGGAGAAAACGTCGGGGAGTACTCGTCGACATCTGGCGTCGCCGACACGGTCACGGTGACCGAATCGGGTCCCAGCCGCCGGGCGAAGATGTCGCGTTCCTCTCCCGACATACCGGCTCGATAGGCTATCCAGCGCCCGTCGGGTGAGAAGGAGACCTGGTCGACGGTTTGTGGTAGATCGAGTACCAGGTTGACCGAGCCGGCCCCGTCCGCTTGCTTGGAGTACACGTTCCGGTTTCCGCCTCGGTCGCTGATGAAGGCGACGGAGTCACCGCCCGGAGACCACGACGGGCGGCGATTGGTGCCTCGAGTGAAGGTGAACTTCGTC
>JBDHMR010000492.1:0-2321 GCA_039656035.1 Gemmatimonadota bacterium | reverse complement strand
CTCTCACTCATCGTGGCCCATGTAGATCATGGTGTGGCGCCGGAGAGCGCCGATGTTGCTGACCGCGTCCGGGCAGCGGCTGACGGCTACCAACTACCCTACGACGTGGCGACGCTAGCGTTGGGCGCTGAGGCATCGGAAACGGAGTGCCGCGAACACAGGCACCGCGCCCTCGAGGACAAACGGCTGGCACACGGTGCTCGGTTCATCATGCTGGGGCACAGCCTGGACGACCAGGTCGAGACGGTGCTCATGCGCGCGTTGCACGGAAGCGGACCGGCCGGATTGGCTGGAATGGCACCGGTAGCGGGGTCGCTGATCCGCCCGCTACTGCCATTTCGGCGGGAAGAGCTGGCGCAGTATCTGCTTGGGCGGGGCATTCAGTGGTGGGATGATCCCGCCAACCGAGAGTCCCGCCACATCCGATCGTGGCTGCGACACGAACTGGTGCCCCTGATCGAGGGCCGGTTTCCCGAGATGGCTCGGGACATGGTGGGGCTGGCGCACCAGGCCGCGGAGAATCGCGCGGCCTGGGATGCCCTGCTGGATGTGCTGCCGGAAGTGAGCTGGCGGGACGACCCCGACGGAGGCTCCGTTGCTGCCGGTGTGTTCGCTGGCTATGATTCAAGTCTGGCCACGGCGCTGGTTCAGGCTATCGCCCGTCGGCTAGGCCTCCCTCTGGGATTGACCAGGGCGGCGCGTGTTGTCGATTTCGCCGGGCGTGGGAAGAGCGGGGCCACCCTCGAGTTGCCCGGTGGGTGGCGGGTGGAGAAGGCCTTCGAGCGCCTGCGGTTCCTTCCCCCGGCTCATTTCGGGTGTCCGGAACCGATTACCGTCGGTGATGGGGCGAGCGGGACCCGCCGGTGGGGGTCGTGGACTGTCACTTGGACGCCGGAGGAGGCACCGGGGCGGCAGGAGCGCGGGGGGACTCGAGCCTGGTTCGTGCCTGGGGCTCTCACCGTGCGGTCGGGGCACGCCGGCGACCGGATCATGCCACTGGGCGGTACCGGCCACCGATCGGTCGTCCGGTGCATGCAGGAGGCCAAGGTGCCTCGCTCGCGGCGCGGCCGGTGGCCGGTGGTAGAAGCGGATGGTTGTGTGGTGTGGGTTCCGGGGGTGTGTCGTTCTAACGACCTCCTACCGGCGCAAGGAACGGAGGCGGTGAGGGTCGATGTTGGATACAGCTGAGGTCACCCGCCGGACAGGCGGCAGGACTGTCAAGTCGATCGTTTTCGACGAGGAGACCATCGCACGGCGGGTGGTGGAGTTGGGTGAGCAGATCACCAACGCCTATCCCGACGGCGAACTCCTGGTGCTTGGTCTACTCAAGGGGAGCTTCATTTTCCTGAGCGACCTGGTTCGGCAAATCCACCGGCCGCTGCAGGTAGATTTTCTGGTCGCCAGTTCGTACGGCAACGACACCGTGTCGAGCGGACGGGTGCGGCTGCTCTACGATCCGGAGACGGAGTTGGCTGGGAAGCACATCGTTCTGGTGGAGGACATTATTGACACGGGGACGACCCTGAATCGTTTGACCGAAGTGTTGCGAGCCCGCCGTCCCGAGAGCCTCGCGATATGTACCCTGTTGGACAAGCACATTGCTCCCGAGCCGCCGGAAGCCGTGCGGTTCGTAGGGTTCCCGGCCCCACCGGCCTTTCTGGTGGGATACGGACTCGACCACGCGGAAGATTTTCGTCATCTTCCGTTTATAGCGGATTTGGAATAGCTAAATGGCAGACTTGACACCCAATCGTGGTTCCGGCCCTCCCAAGTGGGGGAGTTTCTCCAAGAACCTGGCTCTGTGGCTTCTGGTCATTCTGGCGGGCGTTGCCTTGTTCCAGATGATGAACAGTCAGCGGAACCCAACGCAGGAGTTCTCCTACTCCGAGTTCAGGAAACAACTGGACGGCGGCAATATCTCCAAGGTCATCGTCTACGAGGGCAAGCGTCTCGAGGGCGAGTTCCGGACCCCGGTGGTGCAGAACGACCGCCCCGCCAAGGGGTTCACCGTGCTGCTTCCGGTGGCCAACAGCGAGGCATTCTTCACTGAACTCGAAGACGCCAATATTCCCATAACGGCCAAGGAACCCAAGGGCGGCATCACTACGTTCCTGATCGCCGCGCTACCATGGATCGTCATTCTGGGGCTGTGGTTCTTCCTCCTGCGGCAGATGCAGGCCGGCGGCAGCCGGGCGTTTTCCTTTGGAAAATCGAAAGCCAAGTTGCTGTCGGGTGATACTCCCAAGATCACCTTCGCCGACGTTGCCGGTGCCGATGAAGCCAAGGTGGAACTGCAGGAGATCATCGAGTTCCTCAAGGAT
>JBDHMR010000491.1:0-2323 GCA_039656035.1 Gemmatimonadota bacterium | reverse complement strand
CTGTTGCGCTGATAGCCGCTGGGGCCAACGTTGGATAGCTTACGTGCCAAGGCCCGAAACACCACGGTGGTCGGGTTCGTAGCGAGGAGACCCGCACCACTTCGGGAGACTCAATGCGCAACGTTATGATCGCCACCGCCCTGTTGCTGACCCCGTCCGCGGCCCAGGCCCAAGCTGCCACATCGGTTGCCTACCAGCCCAGCCCTGTGGCCGCGATGCTGGAGGGCGAGGCAGCGCGCTTCCAGGCCGCCCAGGATACCGTGGACTCGAAGGTGGATCCCTACGGCGTGGACAATTCGATCGTCTACGGCGCGGCCATCGGCGGCATCATCGGTGGGTTGGCCGTGGCGGTACACACGGTATCCGACAACGAGAGAGATCCCGTCAGTTGGGGCGTCGCGGTGGCCGCACCGATCGTGGGAGGGCTTATTGGGGCGGGGGTGGGGTGGCTCTTGCGATGAATCTTGATTCTTGATTCTTGATTCTTGAATTCTGATGGTTGGACTGGGGCGTCCGGCCTACTCCAAGTCCTCCAACCTCTTCGGCCAATCACCCTTGAGCAGCCTCGACAACGCTCGGTCCGCCAACAGCTTGCCGCCGGTTTGGCAGCTGGCGCAGTAGTTGGTCTCCCGGTTGGCGTAACGGATTCGTTGGACAGGCGACCGGCAGACGGGGCACGGTTCACCGTATCGGCCGTGGACTGCCATGCCGGGCCTGAAAGCGGTGACCTTGTCGGGGAACCCGTCGCCTACCTCCTGTCGCAGCCGGTCGATCCATTCCGCCAGTGAGGTTCGGGCCGCTTGCAGGAGGCGCTCCAGTTCTTCGGTCGAGAGCGACCGGGTGCGTTTGACCGGTGACAGACGGGCTCGGTGGAGAATCTCATCCGAATAGGCGTTGCCGATCCCGTCGAGGATCCGGGGATCCGTCAGGGCTCGCTTCAGAGTTCGGTTTTCGTGTTGCAGCCGGTGGGTGAACGCGGCCAGGTCGGTTTCGAAGACATCCAGTCCACCACGATCGAACTGCGCCAGTGCCGCCGCTCCCCGTACGAGGTGGAGCGATGCCCGTTTCTTGGAACCCGCCTCGGTGAACAACAGTGTCCCGTGGTCAAAGTCGAACGCGGCCAGCCCCACCTTGCCCGGAATCTTGGCGTCGGCGTCACGCCACCGTAGCCGCCCGGCGATCATCAAGTGAATCACCAGGAAATGGTCGTCCTCCAGTGCCACGACGATGCGTTTGCCCCGCCGGTCGACGCCGGACACCACCTTTCCGACGACATCGCAGAGCGGCGGATCAACGGATCGCAGCAGGAACGGACTAACCAGGCGAACGCCTGTCAGTCTACGCCCGACGATGTGACGCTCGAGGGCGCCGAGGTAGATGGTTATGTCGGGGAGTTCAGGCATGACGCACTACACACCCCAGTTTCCAGTTTCTATTCTCCTAGCCCCCAGCCCACCCTATACTAAGCACATCCATGGAACACAGTACGGAATTTCTTCGCGACCTGGCGATCGTGCTCATGGTCGGTGCCGCCACGGCGTTGGTGTTCCAACGCCTGCGGCAACCGATCGTGCTGGGGTACCTGCTTGCCGGAGTGCTCATTGGTCCGCATGTCGGTCCCGTGGTGATCGCCGATAGCGAGACGATCGAGACCCTGGCCGAGCTTGGCGTCATCCTGCTGATGTTCTCGCTGGGCCTCCACTTCAAACTCCATCGCCTGGCGTCGCTCGCCCCAAACGCCGGACTCACCACCATCATCGAAGTCGGGCTCATGATGACGCTCGGCTACCTGTCCGGTCAACTGCTGGGGTGGACCGAGCTGGAAAGCGTGTTTGCCGGGGCCATCGTAGCCATTTCCAGTACCATGATCATCACCAAGCTGTTCGAGGAAAGCGATATCAAGGGCTCGAGGGCCGATCTGGTGTTCGGAGTGCTGGTATTCGAGGACCTCATAGTCATCTTCCTCATCGTGATGCTCACGGCCGTTGCCGGAGGGGCGGGTCTCTCGCTCGGCGACCTGGGCGCTACTGTGGCAAAACTGACGGCGTTTCTCGCCGTCTATCTCATCGTCGGATTGCTCACCGTATCACGCCTGCTGCGCCGGGTGGGACGCGGGCACCGGGCGGAAACGCTCCTCATGGTCAGTGTGGGGCTGTGCTTCGGGTCGGCGCTCTTGGCAAAGTCGGTCGGGTTCTCGGTGGCGCTGGGTGGATTTCTCGCCGGATCGCTCGTGGCCGAATCGGGAATGGCTCGCCAGGTCGGCGAGGTCATCCGGCCACTGCGCACCATGTTCACGGCCATCTTCTTCGTCTCCATCGGGATG
>JBDHMR010000490.1:0-2328 GCA_039656035.1 Gemmatimonadota bacterium | reverse complement strand
AAGAGGGAATAGGTGGCAGTTCTAGGAACGGTGATCGTCAGACGTTGGTGCAGTGCCACGGCGGAAACTCCCTTGTGCCATTCGTCGTATGAGACCGATACCGATCAACTGTAGCCCAATGTTTCTGAGGAGAGAATACACGCATGAAACCATTCTTGCTCGTTGCCGCATTGGCGGCCGGCGTGAGCCCACTGGCCGCCCAATCTCAGGAGGCCGAGGTCATGACGGTCGTCAACAGGTTGTTCGACGGCATGCGCGCTGGTGACAGCGCGATGGTCCGGTCGACATTCCATCCGACGATGACCACGGCATCGATCTTCGTAAACCGGCAAGGCGAGCCGGTCATCCGAACCGGCATGCCTGACGATTTCGTCAAGGCCGTAGGAACTCCACACGACAAAGAGTGGGACGAACGCATTTGGGACCCGGTAGTCCACATCGATGGACGCATGGCTACAGCATGGACACCATATGCCTTCTACCTAGGGGGAGACTTGAGTCACTGCGGCGTGAACGCATTCCAGTTGTTCGACGGCAATGACGGCTGGAAGATCATTCGAATCACAGACACGCGCCGCCGGGAAGGGTGCGAAGACTCCGCAGACTGATTCCCATGGCGGGCGCCGGCGGTCCCGTTGGCCGCGAGCCCCGGCGGCACCTATCTTCAGGAAAATTGGCTGAACCGTCCCTCCCCTGAGGACCCAGATGACAGAGCCACAGACGGACCACCAGGTCCGCTGTCCCGATACCTCCGGACGGAAGTACCGGGCGGGCGTATATCATCCCCTCGACGACGCCTCGCTGCCTGACGCGCCCGAGGGAGCAGGCTTCCCCAGTCGAGGCTCCGGCCCTCCATTCAAGCTCCACCAAGAAGTCCCCTGTGTTCCAAAACTGCGGCATCTGATCGGCCCATCCGTGATCGCGCTGGGCATGGGATTGGGCGCCGGGGAGTTCTTGTTGTGGCCCAACCTCGTGGCCGTCACCGGATTCTCGATTTGGTGGCTGTTTTGGATCGGCGTGATCACGCAGTTCGTGGTATTGCAGGAGATCGAGCGATGGACCATCGCCACTGGCGAGTCGGTGTTCGGCGGCATGGCCCGGCTTACTCGTTGGCGATTCTGGCCCTGGTTCTTCCTGGTGGCGACTCTCATCAGTTTCTTCTGGCCCGGCTGGGCGTCCCAATCGGCCGAATTCACCAGCGACATCATCGCCGTCACCACCGGGCGGGTCCTTCCGTGGCAGCCGATCGCCCTGACCATGCTGGCGTTCATTTGGGTCGGCCTGGCCGCGTCAAAGATCGTCTACAACTCCCTGGAGCGATTCGAGATCGTCCTGGTACTCGGCTTCTTTCCCATGTTGGCCGTGGCGCTTCTGGTAGTGGGCGTAGTACCAGAGCACCTTTGGGCCCTGGGACGCGGGGCGGTCTCGCTTGGCGCGGCACCGAAGGAACTGCTCACCGGCTCCCAATTCCCCACCCTACTCCTGGCGGTGGCCTACGCCGGGTCCGGTGGAACTCTGCTCTTGGTCCAGTCACTGTGGTTGAGGGACAAGGGTTTCGGCATGGCCACCTACCAGGGACGAATAGCCGGCATCCGGGGGACCAACGAAGACGTCAGCGCCACGGGTTACGTTTTCGACCCGGACGCGGAACCGCGCGGCCTTAGACGCTACCTGGAGTGGATGCGGGTTGCCAGGACCGAGCTCTTGGTGACGTTCGTGCTGTTGATCATCGTTTCTGTCGTCATTACCACGTTGGTTGTGGCGTCGACGATCGGCACCGACAACCCGGAGTTGGCCGGCAACCTGTCCGAGACGGTCGCGCTCCAGGGTGCAGTGCTCGCAGAGCGGGGCGGCACGTGGTTGCAGGTAGTATTTCTCCTCGGTGGCGCTTTCGTGTTGTTCTCGACCCAATTGGGCATCGTCGACACAGTCACCCGCATTGCGGGAACCATTTTCTATGAAGGGTACGGCCGGCGCACCGGTTTCTGGTCGCTGAAGCGGTCGTTTCTGTTTTTTCTGACTGCGTTCGTAGTGGCCTCGATGGCGATCATCGTGGCGTCATGGATCGGTGGGGAGGGTTTGCGAGCGCTACAACCGGACTTCCTGGTGCTCATTGCCGGACCGTTCACCATAGGCAGCATGTATTTCTTCGCCATGGTGGTGGGTGTCATGAGTGCACAGCGACTTCCGCGCATCATGGGGCCGGGCCTGTGGAACAGGCTCGGCCTCCTGTGGGCGGCAATACTTTGGGGCTGGTTCTCGGTGGAACAGGTTAGTCGGGTCGCGCTCGACCAGTGGGGAGCGCCGCAGGGTACCATTGAAAGCATC
>JBDHMR010000489.1:0-2330 GCA_039656035.1 Gemmatimonadota bacterium | reverse complement strand
AGCAACAGCGATGCCGCGCCGGCGATCACCACCCAGTAGTGACGGACGGCGTAGGTAACGCTGCGGGTCAGCGGACCGTCGATGAACTGTTGCAGCCGTCGTTGCACGTATTCCTGAGCCCGCTGAAGGAATCCCAGCCACTTAGGCAGCCGGGCGTGGGCGTGCTCGGGCAGGTGCGAGAGGTGATGGGGGAGGATGAACAACGATTCCACCAGCGAGAACAACAGCACGGTGATCACGATGAGCGGAATGTTCTTGAGAAACTTGCCGATGGCTCCCGGCACGAACAGCAGCGGCGTGAACGCCACCACCGTGGTGAGCACCGCAAAGGTTACCGGCACCGCGATACGTTGCGCACCTTTGACGGCCGCCTCCAAGGGGCCGGTCCCCCGTTCTCGTTCGGCGTAGATATTTTCGCCGATGACGATGGCGTCGTCCACCACGATGCCGATCGCCAGGATGAAGCCGAACAGTGACAGCATGTTGATGGATACGCCGAGCCATGGCATGACGGCGAACGTTGCGGTGAATGACAGTCCGATGCCGACCGCCACCCAGAACGCCAGTCGCAGGTCGAGGAACAGCGACAGCGCCACCAGCACCAGCATCAGGCCGATCAGCCCGTTCTTGGTCAGCAGGTCGATACGGCTCCGCAGGTTGTCGGCCTCGTTGGCCCAGATGGCGACTTCGATGCCCTTTGGTAACGAGGGCTCGAGTTGCTCGGTCAGGTATTGCTCGACCACGTCCACGATCTTGAGGACTTGCTCGTCGGCCGTGCGGAAGACCCGGACGAACGCGGCCGGATGGCCATCGTACAGCGAAAGCAAATCGGCGTCCTCGAAGCCGTCCCTTATGGTGGCGATCTGGTCCAGCCGGAGTGCCGCCCCGCTGCGCGATCCGCGCACGATGATCTCGCCAAAATCTTTCGCCGTGTAGTTCTGCCCCTCGATGCGGACCAGGATCTCCTCGTCGCTGGTGTCCACTCGGCCGCCCGGTAGGTCGAGGCTGGCCGCCCGGACCGCCCGGGCCACCTCGTCCAGCCGCAAGCCATAAGCCCGCAGGGCATCGAGCGACACCTCGATCGAAATTTCGTAGGCCCGTACCGCGTCGGTCTGCACGAAAGAGATTTCCGGCATGGTGGCCAGATCGTCTTGCACCCGGTTGGCCAGCTCCTTGAGGGAGCGCTCAGAAACGTGGCCGTACAGCGCGATCTCGATGACCCTGGTTCGGTTGGAGACCTCGGCGACTTCCGGCTCCTCGGCGTCGACTGGAAAGCTCACGATCCGATCCACTTCGGCCTTGATTTCGTCGAGGGCACGGGCCTTGTCGGTCCCCAGATTGAGTTCGGCGATGACGACGCCGACTCCCTCGCTGGCCACAGATGTCAAACGGCGAATGCCCTCGACCGACTCGATCCGCTCTTCGACCCGTTGGATGATTCCCTCTTCTATCTCTTCGGGTGCGGCGCCGGGGTAGATGACCTGAACCTGAATGGCGTCGAGATCGAACTCGGGGAACACTTCCTGTTTGATGTTGGGGAGACTGAAGAGACCCGCCGCCAGCAGCAGGACCAACAGCAGGTTTGCCGCGACCCCGTGGTTTGTCATCCAGGCGATCGGGCCCTTCATGACGAGGGGTCCTCCGCCACGCGGATAGTCATGCTGTCGGTCACTACGGCAAGCGGACTGATCACCACCCGCGTTCCGCCGGCCAGATCGACCGCGAGATACACCTGGCCGTCGACTTCCTGGATGAACTCGGCCGGGACGATCCGCAGCAAGCTGTCGGACTCGATCGCCCACACGACATCGCCGTCACGGTAAGTGGCTTGCGGCAGGACGACGTAGTGGTCCAGCGCCACTCCCTGAATGCTCACGTCCACGTATGTACCCAGCAGGAGCGGTGGCCGGGTGCCCGCGGAATCGGTGAAGAACGGATCCGGAACCCGCACCACGACGCCCACTGTCCGAGTTTCTGCGTTGAGCGCTCCCTCGGCCCGGTCGACGTAGCCAGCCCACTGGTAGTCCTGGCCGCCGAAGGTGACGCTGACGGTCGCCGGAATGCCGGTGCCCGTCTTGCCCGCCCGGGCATCCCACAAGCCGTTCACCAAGGCAGCCTCTTCATCGGTGAGCGGCACCACGATTTCGACTTCGTCGGTAGTGTAGATGGTGGCGATTCTCTGGCCGGGCGCCACATACTGGCCGGCGTCCACGTTCTCCGCCCTGACTACACCATCGAACGGCGCGCGGAGCCGGGTACGCCCGAGCGACAGCTTGGCGTCTTCCAGCCGGGCAATTGCGCGCCGCAACGAAGCCCGGGCCGCCTCGAGT
>JBDHMR010000488.1:0-2671 GCA_039656035.1 Gemmatimonadota bacterium | reverse complement strand
TACCCGGGTGCAGGGGGCGGGAGCCGACGCCGAAGTGGTGGCAGCGTTGCGGTTGGTCAACCGAATTGACGGAATCGACGTGTGCATAGTGGCACGGGGCGGGGGAGGCCGTGAGGACCTCGCGGTCTTCAATACCGAGTCTGTGTGCCGCGCCTTGGCGGAGGTGAGGGTACCCACGGTATCGGCAGTCGGGCACGAGACGGACATCTCGCTCACCGACCTGGTGGCCGACGTCCGCGCGGCCACGCCGTCAGCCGCGGCCGAGCTGGCCCTGGCCGACCAGGCCGACGTACTGCGACACACCGCGGCCTTGGCCAGCCGGCTGGCGGGCGGCCTCAGCCGGCGGACTAGGCTGGCGGCTGAACGGCTCAACCGGGCGGGCGATCGTCTGGAGGGCGGTCTCGAACGGGTCATCAGGACCCGGCGGCAGGCGCTCGACAGGCTCGGCGTGGCGCTCGACGCACTGAGCCCGCTCAAGGTTTTGCAGCGTGGCTATGGGCTGGCGTTGTCCACCGAGGGGAGGGTCCTGCGCCGCCGCGCCGATTTCCCCGATGGAACTCCCTTCCGGCTTCGGCTGGCCGATGGCGAGGTGGCGGCCAGGGTGGAGGATCGATGACCGAACCAAACGAATCCACCGGCGCCCGCCTGGCCGAAGACCTCAAGCGACTCGAGGAAATCGTCCGGTTGCTGGAGTCGGATGAGCCCGAGCTGGACGACGCGCTGGCGTTGTTCGAGGAGGGCGTTGCCCGCCTCAGGCAAGCGCGCGACCAGCTGGCCCAGGCGGAGTTGACCATGCAGCGCGTGCTTGAGGAGGCCGACGGCACCATCAGGCTCGAGAACATTGATGAATAGCCCAGTCGGCATGGAGTCACCCGCCGCGCTGCTGGCCGAAGCCCGAACCCGGACCGACGCCATCCTGGACGAGTGGGCCGTTCGTCTGGCGGACCAGGTGCCCGGCGCCGAAGGCCAGGGACTGGCCTACGCCTTGGCCGGACCCGGTAAGCGCATCAGGCCGGCGCTGGTCATGGCTGGGTACCGCTCGGTTGGCGGATTGGACGACGGCATCGCGGTGGTCGCGGCAGCGGTGGAGACGGTCCACACCTATTCGCTGGTGCACGACGACCTCCCCTGCATGGACGACGACGCCCTGCGCCGGGGCCGGGCCACCACCCATGTGGCCTTCGACGTGCCGGTGGCCACCAGGGTCGGGTTTTGGCTGGTTCCGGTGGCGGCCCAGATGTTGGTGGAAGGGGCCAATCGGCTGGGGCTCGACGCGGGCGGACTCGGTCGCATAGCGCAGGAGCTGTTTCAGGCGAGTGGGATCGAGGGCATGGTGGGTGGGCAGTGGCTCGATCTGGTGGCTGAGCAAAAGGAGTTGAGCCTGGCCGAGCTGCGGAACATCCACCGGGGGAAAACCGGTGCCTTGATCCGCGCGTCGTGCGTCATCGGTGGATTGGCCGCCGGGGCCACGCCCTCCCAGGTAGAGGCGCTTGCCGCCTACGGCGAGGACGTCGGCCTGGCGTTCCAGGTGGCCGACGACGTGCTCGACACCACCGGCACCAGCGATCAACTGGGGAAGACCGCCGGCCGTGACGAGGCCCTGAGAAAGTCCACCTACGTCCAGCTCATGGGAGTTGACGAGGCCAGGCGGGAGGCCGACCGGCTTGCCCGGAGCGCCGTGGGCCATCTCCGCGCCGGGGGTGTGCCCTCGGAGGCGCTCGCCGGCTTGGCGGAGTATATTGTAAACAGAGAATCCTGACCCCCAATCCCGGTTGCCATGTCGTTACTCGAATCCATCCACGGTCCCGACGACCTCAAGAAACTGACTCCCGAGCAGCTCCCGGAGCTGGCGGCCGAGATCCGCACGCGGCTGATCGCGTGTTGCAGCGAAACCGGCGGCCACATCGGCGCCAGCCTCGGCGTTGTGGAGTTGACCATCGCCCTGCTGTACCTCCTCGATTCACCGCGGGACAAGGTTCTGTGGGACGTGGGGCATCAGGCGTACACCTGGAAGTTGCTGACCGGGCGCAACGAGCGCTTCCCCACGCTGCGGCAGGAAGACGGCATTTCCGGTTTCCTCCGCCGGGTCGAGAGCGAGCACGATCACTTTGGCGCCGGGCACGCAGGCACCGCCATGTCCGCTGCGCTTGGCATGGCCACCGCGCGCGATCTCAAGGGCGAGGACTTCAAGGTCGTGGCGGTCACCGGTGACGGCGCGCTCACCTGCGGATTGTCGTACGAGGGGATGAACAACGCCGGCCTCGTCAACGACAACGGCATGTCGATCGCGCCCAACGTCGGGGCCATCAGCAAGATGCTGGGTGGAATCGTGGCCGATCCCCGCACCAACAAGCTGCGCGATCGAATCAAGGGCGCCACCGTGGCCCTGGGCGGCGTCTTTGGCGAGGGTGTGGTGGACTTTGCCAAGAACGTCGAAGAGTCGGCCAAGAACCTCTTCTCCGAGGGCATGTTGTTCGAGGAACTCGGCTTCCGCTACTTCGGACCCATCGACGGACACGATCTCCCCAAACTGCTCGAAACGCTGACATTCGTGCGCGACCTCAAGGGGCCGCGCGTCGTTCACGTCCTGACCGAAAAGGGCAAGGGATTCAGTTTTGCCGAGGACAACCGGGAAAAGTGGCACGGCCTGGCCGCGTACGACCCGACTACC
>JBDHMR010000487.1:0-2333 GCA_039656035.1 Gemmatimonadota bacterium | reverse complement strand
AAGGAAAGGACTATGTGGTGAAGGACGGCGACGTCATTCTGTTCCGTTTCAACGTTTGATCGGGAGCCGCTCCCAGGGCCAGATCCCACCAGATTGGTACGCTTTACTAGACGTGTTTCAGAGCGTACTCTAGTAGATGCATCCTCACGGCAAATACCCGTGGTAAACGGTCCTTTCCCTGCCGGCCCCAGCACCCGCCGGCGACGTGGTTCGGGCCGGCGGGCCGCGGACTCGCTGACCCGCTCCCGCACGACGCCGCACGACCTGTGGCGGATGCTTCCCGACCACGTATTCGAACTCAACCTCGACGAACGGATCGTGTTCGCCAACCGTGAGTTCCCCGGGATCCCGGTGGAGCGAATGACCGGTGTCGCGTTGTCCGGCCTCCTCCCGGTGGAACACCGCCGGGCATTCCGTGAGGCATGCCGGCTGGCCAAAGAGACGCGCCGGGAATACTCCTTCGAAACACGTACCGACGAGCGGCCGCCGTGGTGGTTGTATCGAGTGGTCCCGATTCCGGGAAGAGACGGTCGCCCCGAGTCGCTCCTGGTCGTGCGGACCGACATCACCAGCCAGAAACAAGCCAGCGACGCGCTCACCGAGGAAGCGCAGCAGTACCGCATGGCCTTCGAATCGGCCAAGACGGGGATGGCCATCACCGGAGTGGACGGTTCGTTCCTGCTGGTCAACCGCGCCATGTGCCAACTGCTCGGCTACGAAGAACGCGAGCTGCTGGCCACCGACATCTACGCGGTGACCCACCCGGACGACTTGGCCGAGAGCGCCACGCAGGCCCGGCGCCTTCTAATGGGCAAGAGCGACACGGTGATGGTCGAAAAACGGTACTTCCACCAGGACGGGCACGTCGTCTGGTGCCGGGTGTGCGCCACTGCAGCGGCCGATCCGGAAGGAGCCACGCAGTACTTCGTGACTATCGTGCAGGACATCAGCGACGTCCGCACCAACGAGGGCGACCGCCACCGGCACGAGCGGCAGGGGTTAGAGGCGGGCAGGCTGGATTCGATGCAGAGTGTCACCGGCAACGTGGCCGAGGATCTCGATCCCTTCGTCAGTGAGATCCTCGAACGAGTCGCCGAGTTGCGGGAGACGCTGGAGAGCGACGATACCCCCCGGAGGACAGTGGACTCCTTGCAAGCAGCCGCTGAGCACCAGCGAGGATTCCTTGATCAGTTGCTGACGTTGTCACTACGCCGCCCGCTTGCCAAGGAGCAGGTGTCGGTCAACTCGTTCCTGCGCGATCTCGTCGACAGCATGGCCGATGTTCATGACGACCAGCCGGCCGTGCGGCTGTCGCTGGCCGAGGACCTGCCATCAATAGAACTCGACGTCGGGCAGGTCGGACTGGCGGTACTTGCCCTGATCGGCAATGCCCGTGAAGCCACTGCATCGGCCAGCGAAATCATCCTCGAAAGCCAGGCTATTCGTCTCGACGAAACGCATTGTCGGGAATATCCGGGGGTAACGCCGGGGACCTACATCCAGATCACCATCAGTGATTCCGGCATCGGTATGGAATCCGCAACAAAGCTCAGGATCTTCGATCCGTTCTTCACGACCAAATCACGTCAAGAGCATCGGGGATTGGGCTTGCCTCTGGCTCGGGCGATCGCCCAGCAACACGGCGGGGTTCTCACCGTCTACAGTGAGGTAGGCCACGGAACTTCGTGCATGTTGTTCCTGCCGGTCTGTGACGACTGCAAGAAGTCCGTCAGCACGCCAATATCACGCGGTAACGAGACAATCCTCCTGGCAGAAGATGAGGAAGCCCTCAGCAGTGTTGCCCGGCGTCTGCTCGAGCGGCTGGGCTACAACGTGCTGACCGCGGTGGATGGGGTAGAGGCGCTGCACATGTTCGTGGCCGGACGTGACCAGATCGATCTGGTCCTGCTCGACATCTCCATGCCGCGGATGGGTGGCACCGAGGCATTTGATCGCATCCGAGCCATCGACCGGTCGGTGCCGATCGCGTTCATGACCGGGTATTCGGCCGAGATGGCTATCGAGGCCCTCGCTCACTCGCGGGCCGTCTTGATACCCAAGCCGTGCGACATGGACGAACTGGGCAATAAGGTCCGGGAGATGCTGGACGGGAACTCCGAAGAGGGTGGCCCTGCCCCAGCTCAGTAGCCCACCTAGCCGCTTGGCTGCCGCTGCGGCGGCTGGCGACCGAATTTCTTCCCCGGCTCACTCCGTGGCGGCGGCGTCCTCTAGTTGGGTCCGCCAATCGTCGGGCAACGCCTTGCAATCCGCCAGCCGCCGCGCGGCCTCAGGGTCGCGTGCCCGCTGACGCATGACCCGTTCGACTTCCTTCA
>JBDHMR010000486.1:0-2336 GCA_039656035.1 Gemmatimonadota bacterium | reverse complement strand
AACGACGGGCGTCGAGCGTCTGTGCCGCTTTGGTGGTCCGCCACCGGACTGATTCGACGAGCATGGCTTTCGTCCATCTTCACACGCACAGCGAGTACTCCCTTCTCGACGGGGCTAACCGGCTCCCCGAGTTGGTGTCGCATGTCAAGTCGCTCGGCATGGACAGCCTGGCGGTAACCGATCACGGGAACATGCACGCCGCCTGGCGCTTCTACGATGAAGCCAAGACCCAGGGGATCCGGCCCATCCTGGGATTCGAGGCCTACCTGGCCTTCGGGCCCCGCACCGAGCAGCAGCGGCCCACGTGGGCTCCCGCCAACTACAGCCATCTGGTGCTCCTGGCCAGCAATGCCAAGGGCTACAAGAACCTCGTCAGGCTCACTTCGATAGGATACACCGAGGGTTTCTATCGGCGTCCCCGCCTCGACAAGGAGGTCCTGGCCCAATACTCGGAAGGCGTCATTTGCCTGGCCGCGTGTCTGTCCGGCGAAATCGCACTGTACCTCCGCCAGGGGAACTACGAAGAGGCCAAGCGGTCAGCCGAGTGGTTCGCCGGGACCTATGGGGCGGACCGGTTTTGGCTGGAGATCCAGAAGCATGGAATTCCTGAAGAAGCGGTAGTCGCCGAGGGGATGGTACGACTGGGAGAGGACCTGGGCCTGGGGGTGGTGGCCACCAACGACGCCCACTATCTGCGGCGGGACGACGCCCAGGCGCACGACGTGTTGTTGGCGATCGGCACCGGCAGCGACCTCGACGATCCCAACAGGTTTCGGTTTACGGGCGAGGAGTCGTACGTCAAATCCGAAGCTGAGATGCGGGCATTGTTTCCGGACCACGGCGAGACCCTGGACGCCACACAGCAAGTGGCGGACATGTGCGAGTTCGACTTCGAGAAGCGCTATTTCCTTCCGGAATTTCCCCGCCCCGACAGCTACGCCACTGACGAAGCGCTGCTAGAGCACCTGACCAACGAAGGGCTCCACCATCGCTATGGCGACCCCCTGCCGGACGCGGTCAAGGAACGTTGTGCCTATGAGCTCGACGTCATCAACACCGCGGGCTACGCGGGCTACTTCCTGATCGTCCAGGACTTTATCGATGCGGCCCGCCAGCGGGGCATACCGGTAGGTCCGGGGCGCGGATCGGCGGCTGGATCGATCGTGGCCTACAGCCTGGGCATCACCAATGTCGATCCGCTCGCCTACGACCTTCTGTTCGAACGGTTCCTGAACCCGGAACGCGTTTCGATGCCGGACATCGACATCGACTTCTGCTACGAGCGCCGGGGCGAAGTCATCGAATACGTGCGGGAACGTTATGGCGTGGACAGCGTGGGCCAGATCATCACCTTCGGCACCATGAAGGCCCGGGCCGCGGTGAAGGACGTGGCGCGCGTGCTCAAGATTCCCCCTGCCGAGGCGGACAAGATCACCAAGCTGATCCCTTCGGGTCCGGCTTACAGTCTGACGATCCCCGAGGCGGTCAAGAAGATCAGAGAATTGAAGGATCTCGCGGCCTCGGCGCCGGTCTATGAGCGGATGATCGATCTCAGCTCACGAATCGAGGGGATTTCGCGACACGCGTCGGTGCATGCTGCGGGAGTGGTAATCGCCCCGGGACCACTCCGGGAATACGTCCCGGTGTGCACGGCCCCAACCAAGGGAGCGGGCCAGCGGGGGAAGGGAGAGAACGCGATCATCACCCAGTACGACATGGTCGCGCTGGAGAAGGTCGGCATGCTCAAGATGGACCTTCTCGGACTCAGGACCCTCACCGTCATCCACGACGCTGTGGGCCTGGTCCGCGACCGGCACGGGTTGGACCTCGACATGGATTCGCTGGCGCTGGATGACGACGCGGTATACCAGTTGTTGCGGGGGGGCCGGACGGCGGGCGTGTTCCAGTTCGAGTCTCCGTTGGCCACCGAGACGCTGCGCAACATGAAGTGCGACCGGTTCGACGACCTCGTGGCGTGCAACGCCCTGCTCAGGCCGGGTCCGCTCGACGCCGGAATGCACACGGTATTCATCCGGCGTAAACTGGGCAAGGAACAGGTCAGCTATCCCCACCCCGCGCTGGAAGAGGTTCTGAAGTCCACCTACGGCGTGATCACCTATCAGGAACAGGTGATGCGCATCGCCAACGTGCTGGCCGGGTTCAGCCTGGCCGAAGCCGACGTGCTGCGAAAGGCGGTGGGCAAGAAGGACGCGGAACTGATCCGCAACGAGTTGGATACGTTCATCGAACGCGCCGTCGCGGCCGGGCACGACCGGAAAGTCATCGTGGAAATCGCCGGCCAGATCGAGACGTTCGGCCGCTACGGATTCAACAAG